>DATBWS010000017.1:0-34303 GCA_036514675.1 Candidatus Hydromicrobium sp. | reverse complement strand
ATGCTGCATAAGAAGTAGCTACGCTAAGATCACCTCTGCTCAACTCCTCGGTGGCAAGACACACCTCAAAAGTACCGGTGCCCATACCTTCATATTCTTCCGGGATAAATATTCTGAAAAGATCACTTTTTCCGATCTCATTTATTATCTCCCGTGGAAATGTTCCCTCCTCATCCAATTCCGCTCTGACAGGAACTATCCTTTCCGCTACAATCTGCCGGCATATATCCACAATCATCTTCTGCTCTTCGGTTAAAAGGTATCTCATAAATCCCCCGATTACGATTTGTTATAAAATCATTCTATAAAGCTACTTTATAGAAAGACGGGTGTATAATCCAATAGTTTCACTATTTTAAGCCTTAACCAGCCCGGATGAAGGCTCCACCTAAATCCGTGGGGTGAAACTTTATATATACTGAAGCGTCTTAACCAGAGGACTTTACAGTCATAACTTATAATTTTTAAAGATGGAATACTGTTAGTTAGATACTATTATTAAAATATTATTATCCAATCAAACTATACAGGAGAGTTTTTATGAGAAGCGGGATAAATATAGGGAATGCAGAAGTAAAGGCAGGATACTCCGGCAGTGATGTTACCACCAGGCTGGTATTTGCACTGACTTTTGCGGTTCTTATGGCAATCTCCGCAAATTCATTTATATATTTACCCTTTACTCCTATCCCCATAACCACGCAAGTTCTAACCGCACTGCTTTCGGGACTTTTCCTGGGAAGCAGATGGGCTCTTGCCAGCCAGACTATATATATACTTATGGGCCTTATGGGGCTCCCAGTTTTCAGTGGATTTAAAAACGGCGCAGCTCTTCTTACCGGCCCTACGGTGGGATATGTTATTGGATTTATGGCAGCAGCATTCGTCACCGGATACATATACGAAAATTCAGTAAAAAAGGACGGCAGCTCTTTAAGTTATATATTAACCTCATTTGTTTCCTGCACTTTCGGAGTTATACTGATACATCTTTTTGGATTTATTTATCTTTCCGGGTATTTTTACGCCATGACAGGCGCCGGGTCCATTTCGGATATACTGATTAAAACCTGGAAACTGGGGACGCAGCCTTTTCTGGTCATAGATTTTCTAAAAATACTGGTTGCGGTAAGTATTGTCAACTTAAATAAAATTAAAAAATGAGAAAGATAAAAATAAACGATATAACCATTAGAGATATATTCCAGAATACGGAGGCGGAATATCTGGATACCCGGATATTCGATACTATCCTGGAAAATATCAACGGCATAAAATACGACAGTCTGGAAGTACTGGGTGGTTCAAGTTTTGAAAAAATTCTGGATAGTAGTCTTGGTATGGCTCCGCTGGAGGTTGTCTCCTATATTAAAAATAAAATACCATCCACCCCTCTCCAGGCGCTGATCGGAGCCCGGAATTTAGGCGGACTGGAAGTTTATTCAAAAGATATGATAAAAAGGTTTGTAAAGCAGTGCGCGGGAAACGGGATCGATATATTCAGGGTATATGATGCTTTAAATGACCCGGACAATTTAAAATATACCATATCCACAGTAGTGGAAAATAATGCCTCCTGTCAGGGAACCATAATATATGACGGGCTGCAGAATACCGGCTTTTATGTAAAAACCGCAAAAAAACTAAAAAGTTACGGCTGCAGCAGCATATGCATAAAAGATGTCGAATCTACGATACTCCCCAAAAAAGCGGCGGAACTTTTTACTAGTTTAAGCAGTGAGATCGATATCCCCCTTTTTTTCAGCGCTTCAAACTTAAGAGGGCTCCAGATACTCAATTATTTCGAAGCTTGCCGCAATGGGTGCAATGGAGTGGACTTGAGTTTACTACCATCCTCCTATAATGATTATAATCCCACCGTCTTTTCATTCATTTTAAGCCTGAAGGACACGGATATTTCACACAATATGGACCACTCAAAAGTCGTGCAGTTAAGTGAGATTATAAAAAGAAATATTTATCCATATATAAAACAGGATTTATTTTCCACCAGGTTTATTCTTAACAATACAAATAAAAATCTGCTTCCGAAATGGCTCATTTCAAGCATAGGTAACCAGCTTGCTGAAATCGGCGAAACTGAAGCAATGGATTCGGTGCTGGAAGAAATCTTCACCATAAAAAATGAGATAGGAAGTCCCTCGCTTGCAACCCCTATAGGCCAGATTATAGGAAGCCAGGCAATACTTAATACGGTCATATCCGATTCTAGATGGGAGATTCTGTGCGATGAGATAAAAAAGCTTATATACGGTTATTTTGGAAAACTCCCCCGAAAAGTTGATAAAAAAATCCTTGAAAAACTGGAAAGCGTTTCGGAAGAAGAAAAGGCCGTAACCAGACTGGAAGTCGAAGACATCTACCAGAAGTGCAAAAGTGAACTGGAAAATCTCTCCGGTAAAGAAGAGGATATTTTAAGTTACTGTTTCTTTCCTGAAAAAACCAGAAAATTCCTGGAGGAAAAAAAGACCGGTCATAAGAAACCTCTGGCAGAAAAAGATACCGGCATAGCCGGGGCAGGTATTGCCTTTAAAAGAAGAAAATCCGATCCAATGGCAAAACTGCATAACCTTGATGTCAAGAAAATAAGGGAAATAACCAGCCTTGTTGAAAGCAGCAACATAGAAGAGATAAAGCTGGAAGTAGAGGGTGTAAAAATATCCATAAATAATCCAAAATTCAGATCCGCCGGGCGGGATATCGTAATTGAAAAAGCACCGGAACCCAAAGAAAAGAAACCCGAAGATATAATCGAGGTCAAATCCCCAATTGTGGGCACATTTTATTTAGCTTCCGGCCCGGACTGTCCTCCATTTGTAAAGACCGGCGATAGGGTCAAAAAGGGAGACACCTTATGCATAATAGAAGCTATGAAGCTTATGAATAAGATTAATTCGGATTATGACGGTCAGGTAACGGATATTCTGGTTTCCAATGAAGATGTGGTGGAATTCGACGAGGTTCTAATGGTCATAAAGAAAGATAAAAAGTAGTTTTATGTTTAAAAGGATTCTTATAGCAAACAGAGGTGAAATTGCAGTAAGAATAATCAGAGCCTGCAAGGAACTGGGTATCGAAAGTGTTTCAGTGTATTCAACTGCAGATAAGGACTGCATCCATACCAGACTTTCAGATAAAAGTATCTGCATCGGCCCGCCCCCTCCCGCTAAAAGCTATCTTAATATGGATAATATAATTTCTGCGGCACAGGTCACTGGTTGTGATGCCATTCATCCCGGTTATGGATTTCTGGCAGAAAACCCTAAATTTGTGGATACCTGCCTGCAAAATGAACTGGTTTTTATTGGACCTCCGGCCGAAGTAATCTCGCTTGCCGGAAATAAATCCAGCGCCATAGATGTTATGAAGAGAAATAAGATACCGGTCATTCCCGGATCATCAGGCAATGTGGGCAATATAAAGAAAGCGCTGAAGTTAGGCAAGAACCTTGGCTACCCGGTAATTATAAAGGCATCCTTTGGAGGAGGCGGAAAAGGTATGAGAATCTGTAACGATAAAGAAGATCTGGTTGCACATTTTCCAATGGCAAAATCCGAATCGGAGTGTTCTTTTGGAAACGATGAAGTTTATATAGAGAAATATATTCCGAAACCAAGACACATTGAATTCCAGATCATTGCAGATAATTACGGTAATATCGTATGTGTGGGAGAAAGAGAATGTTCAATTCAGAGAAGGCACCAGAAGCTTATCGAGGAAGCTCCTGCCGTAAACATGCCTCCAAGAACCATCAGATTGATGAGGGAATTCGCAGTGAAGGCAGCCAGGGCGATAAATTATAAAAATCTGGGAACTATTGAATTCCTGGTGGATGGGCAGGGGAATTTCTATTTTATAGAAATAAATACCAGAATTCAGGTGGAGCATCCGGTAACAGAAATGGTAACCGGCATCGATCTGGTAAAAGAACAGATAAAGATAGCTTCCGGCCAGAGAACCAGTGATTTAAGAGAAGAATATAACCCGCGGGGCCATTGTATAGAGTTCAGGATCAATGCCGAAGATCCGGACAATGATTTCAGGCCCTGCCCCGGAAAAATAAAGGACTTTTTTTTACCCGGCGGACCGGGCGTAAGGGTGGACACCTTTATACATTTAAATTGTGAAGTATCACCATTCTATGATTCTTTAATAGCCAAGCTTATAGTCTGGGACGGCACCAGGGAAGAAGCAATCATGAAATCACGCAGGGCCCTTGATGAATTTAAGATAGAAGGGATCAAAACTACGATACCTTTCTACAGGAAGATCATAACAAACAAAAATTTCATATCAGGAAATATTCATACCCACTTCATCGAAGAAGAAATAAAATAAACATCTCTTTGCCGCCAGCTTGATACGGTATTAGCTTCAGTAATCATAAATCTCTATTAGCAGGCCTTCCCTATCCCTGAGATAAAGAGTGTCATTATCATTATTCCATATAGGTTTAGGGCTGCCCCAGTAAAATTTACCTTCCTCATCATTACCGCTTCCTGTAAAAAGATATATAATGGAGCCGGGCTCAAAGAGATATTTTTTAAACTTATATATATTAGTTGCGCTGTCCTTTACGGTCCAGCTATTAATGTCAATAGAATCGGTTCCTATATTCTCTATCATTATATACTCATCATTTAAATTCATATTATCATTGCCCCCGGCATCGTAGTTTATTACTACTTCTACAATATCCACCTTTGATTTCAGCCATAAGCCCAGGTTATTTTCCCTTGCATATCTTTCCGCCTCCAGAAATTTTTCGGTGTATTTTACATCAGGAGGGTAAGTGTATGCATTTGCAAATCCTTTTTTTACCATCTCCAGATTCACGAATAGATCTCCCGTATATACATATCTTAACAGCCGGCCGTATTTATCCGTATCGGATATATCCTTTTCTAAAACGACCTCTCTACCCAGAACTATTGCTTCCAGGACTTCTCTGGCTTCCTCAAAAAAATACATTCCATACTCCGGGGTATTGATGCCAATCAGCCTTACCCTGCTTCCGTCCAAAAGGATTATGGTATCCCCATCCACTACTTCCTTTACTAAAATACCGCTACCGCCGTCGACTCCAGAGGTACCGCCTGCATCCCCATAATCATAATAAAGACCGCAGCCTAAAAGAACAGCCGTAAAAATCATTATTAAAAGTAGAATCAAATAAGACTTATTTGTTATTTTTTGGAAGGTCATTTAATCTTACTTCTTACGCAGTTCCGATAACTTTTTTCTTTCTTTATCGCTTAATCTTTTTTCCAGGGAATGAAACTTTTTATCGGAATCTTCTTTGGAGCGATTTATCTTTTCCCTTATTCTGTTTTTTAAATCCTTTATCTCCAGGTTGAATTCCCTGCTGGACTTCCGGTAAATATTTTTCCTGAAAACTACTTTCTGCTGCAGGTAATCTGAAGTAACTACAAATTTCCTTTTGTAACCTGTCTCCATACCGGCCAGCTCTTCGATAATGTCGTCAGCCGTTTCATTTTTTCTGGAATAAATAACTTTTACACCATCAACAATCTGAATACTTCTGGCCGGATTATCACTATTTCTGGCATCAAAGACAACTACCATGTCACAATTTTTTTGATTTTTATACCAGTTAAGGTCTGCTATTAATTTTTCCCTTAAATAGGTTAATTTTTCACTGCTGGGTTTAGCGCTCTTAAAAAAATTAAATATAAAATTATGACCATCCACTATTACCAGATCTTCTATGTCATTTTGCTTTTTCAATTTGCTCCTGTACTTTATATAAAATAATTCCGCTGGCAACCGAGACATTCAGCGACTGCATCCTGCCGGCGAGTCTGATAGAAATCATGATATCACAGTTTGCACCGACCAATCTACCTATTCCACTATCCTCGCTTCCAAGGACCAGCGCAAGAGGAAATGTAAAATCTATTTCATCCAGGTATTTTACTTCCGGAGTCATATCAAGCGTTGTTCCATAAATCCAAAATCCTCTGTCCTTCAACTCTTTAAGTGTTCTTACGATATTTACGATCCTGAATATCTTTACCTCTTCAAGGGCACCTGCGGAAATCTTGCTGACCCTTTCATTTAAGGCTACGCTTCTTCTTTCGGGTATGATGATCCCTTCAAAATCAAATGCATTGCAGTTCCTTATTATGGAACCAAAGTTTCCTACATCGGTTATGCCATCAAGGACAATGAGCTTGCTCTTTTTGCCTGCTTCTTTATTCAGATACCGCTCCAGGTCGCCATAGTTATATGGTGAAACTCTGGCACATATACCCTGGGAGTTGACGTTTTCGGGGGAGATGCCTTCAAAACGGACCGGCTCAAGATCGGCTATCTCTATATTTTTCTTCCCGGCTTCCGTTAAAATATTATTTATTCTTGAATCCTTTATTCTGCTCTTATTTACGAGTATCTGATATATCTTCCTGTTTCCCGCATTTCTTGTAATCAGCGAATAAACGGGATTTATCCCGTATAAATATTCGTAATTTCTATTTTGATCCATTACTTCCCATAATATAAAAAATATAATTTACCCTTTAAGTTCCCAGAGGGTTCCTTCTTTTCTGTCTTCAAGTATAATACCCTTGCTGTGCAGGTGAATTCTTATCTCATCGGCTTTCTTATAATCCCTGCTCTTTCTGGCAGCTTCCCTTTCTGCTATCAGCTTCTCTATCTCCTCTTTTGTTATTTCCGTTCTGGTTTCTATATTTTCCGATATCCTTGAAACCTCTTTTTTAAAATTCAATCCCAGCACCATTCCCAGCCCGATTATTTTTTCATGGGCATCGCGCAGAGTCTTTTTTAAAGAGGCATTAATCTCAAAATCCGGCTTCTGTATGATGTTATTTACATTCTTTACGAGTTCGAATATATCCCCTATTGCTCTGGCGGAATTAAAATCGTCATCCATAGAATCCTTAAAATTATCTTCGAATACTTTAACGGAGGATTCCAGATCCGATGTCATCTCCATGTCAGTCTTTTCATTTTCTTCTCCGCCTGTTTTTCCCGTAGGTCTCCCTTCGGACTGATCCAGTAAAAATTTGATATTCTTTAAAGTATTGGTAATTTTTTCCAGTGCTCTGCCCGCCTCATCCAGCTTTTCCATGCTGAATTCCAGAGGACTTCGGTAATGAGTGGAAAGAATATACATTTTTACGGTATCGGGAGAATAAATTTTAAGAAGATTCCTTAAGATCCAATTTTCCTTAAGCCCTCTGGATTTTGACATCTTTTCTTCTTTTACCTCAATCATACCGTTATGTATCCAGTATTTTACAAAATCACCTTTCCCTGGGAATGCCGCTTCAGACTGTGCAATTTCATTTTCGTGATGGGGAAATATCAGATCTATCCCTCCGCCATGGATGTCTATTTTCCGGTTCAGCAGAGCAGATGACATTGCGGAACACTCAATATGCCAGCCTGGCCTTCCCCTGCCCCATGGACTTTCCCAGGAGGGCTCTCCTTCTTTAGCTTTCTTCCACAGGGCAAAATCAATTTTATTTCTTTTCTCAAAACCATCATCCCCGGCATCTTTCATCTCGTTTATATTTTGTCCTGAAAGCTTTCCGTAATCCTGAAATTTACCGACTTCAAAATAGACATTTCCGTCCACCACATAACCATAGCCGTTTTCAATAATCTTTTTGATGATATCTATTATCTCCACAATCATTTCTGTTGCCACAGGCATACTACTAAATTCTCCCACTTCCAGATTTTTAACATCCTCCAGGAAGGCTTTGATGTATCTATCGGTTATAACCTTATAATCTACTTTCTCCTCCTCCGCCTTTTTTATAATCTTATCTTCAATATCGGTGATATTCTGGATGTATTCCACTTTGTAGCCTGAAAACTGAAGATAATTTCTGACCATATTAAAAACTACAATGGGCCTGGAATTACCTATGGATATATAGTTATAAACGGTAGGGCCGCAGATATACATACCGACTTTGCCCTCTTCTATGGGTTTGAACAGTTCCTTTTTCCGGTACAGGGTATTATAAACCTTCAAACTCACGAGTCCTCCTGGCTTCAGATTATATTTGATTTAACTACTTAGCTTCCGGAACCGGTTTTATTTTGGTTCCGGCATTTCCTCTATTAAAAAAGATTTTTTACAAGCTTTACTTTTTTTCTTTCTTAATCTCTTTTAATTCCTTTTCAAGAAAATCTATCCTGGCGCAGCAGTCACTCAAGATCTCACTCACCGGGTCAGGCAAATTCATTCTATGAAATTCATCCGACAATACCTTTTCCCCTCCGATTTTTACAATTCTCCCGGGGACACCTACTACCGTACAATTGTCAGGAACGGATTTCACTACTACCGCTCCGGCGCCAATAATCACATTATTTCCGATTTCAATGGAACCCAGTACCTTTGCTCCTGCAGATATGACTACATTATTTCCGATGGTGGGGTGCCGCTTGCCTTTTACTTTTCCGGTACCGCCCAGGGTCACTCCCTGATATAGAGTGACATTATCACCAATTTCCGAAGTCTCTCCGATCACCACTCCCATACCATGGTCAATAAAAAGACCTTTGCCGATTTTTGCTCCCGGATGAATCTCGATTCCGGTAAAGAATCTGCTATACTGTGATATCCATCTGGGAATAAAAGGCACCCTGTGCTTATGGAGCCAGTGAGCGATCCTGTGGTTTATGACGGCATGCACCCCTGAATAAGTAAGTAAAATCTCCATAGTGCTTATTGCAGCCGGATCTCTCTCTTTTGCAGCTTTTACAAGGTCCTTTAATTCTGCTATAAGTCCCATAATTTTAACCAACCAGTTATAATTTATTATTTTTTATATATTCTAAGGTTTGATTGACTCTTTGTATACAATTTTTTAAACCTAATATAGATATCACTTTCGGCAGTTCCGGACCATGAGTTTTACCGGTAATGGATGCTCTTATGGGCATATACAAAAACTTTCCTTTTATTTTCAATGTTTTGAGGTTTTCTCCTATCTTATCAATTAGTTTTTTACCCTGCTCTTCATTAAAATCTATATCGGGGTTATTGTCAAAAGATTTCCATTCGCTCGTCAGTACTTTAAGAAAAGCCTTAAGCACCGCTTTTGATGTATCCAGTTTCAAAACTTCGTCTGCTTCTGTGCTGTAGCCTGCAATTTTTTCTTCAAAAAAATCTTTCATATAAACGGAAAAGTCACCTAAAACTTTTAAGTTATCCTTGAATGCATTTACACCTTTTAAAATTTTACTTATAATTTTTTCGTTTTCAGTATCTTTTTGATCTATTATTTTTTCACTGATTAAGTAAGGTGTACACAGCTCTTCTAATTCTTTAGCAGTTTTTCTTCTGATATAAATACCATTTATCCAGTTCAATTTATCTACATCGAATATAGCCGGACTTCTTGATATATAGGATATTTTAAATTTATCAAGAATATCTCCGGCACTGAATATTTCCTGGCCCTCCCCGGGAGCCCATGAAAGTATTGAAAGATAATTTACTAAAGCTTCCGCCAGGTACCCATCTTTTCTAAACTGGGAAATAGTAGTAGCTCCCTCTCTTTTACTCAATTTCGAACCATCCCTTCCAAGAATCATTGAGAAATGCGCAAAAGAAGGAAGACCCAATCCAAGACTTTCAAACAACAGAATTTGCCTGGCGGTGTTGGTTATGTGGTCCTCCCCTCTCAACACGTGAGTGATTTTCATATCTCCGTCATCTACCACCACCGCAAAATTATAGGATGGAGTTCCATCGGACTTTATAATTATGAAATCGCCGATAACTCCCGAACTGAAACTAATCTCTCCTCTTATTAAATCACGAAAAGTGATTTCCCTTTCATCCTCTACCTTGAATCTTATTGCAAAAGGTACGCCTTCTTTTAATTTTTTTTCGATTTCCACACTGTCGAGCTCCCGGCATCGTCTATCATATTTGGACATTCTGCCTGCGGCATACTGACTTTTTTTAAGATTTTCCAGTCTCTCCGGAGTACAGAAACATCTGTAAGTCTTATTCTCGTCCAGCAGTTGAGAGGCGGATTTTTGATATATTTTAATCCTCTCGCTCTGCCTGTAAAATTCATCCCAGTCAAACCCCAGCCATTTTAAATCTTCTATTATGGATTTTTCGCAAGTCACGCTGGATCTCTTTACATCGGTATCTTCGATTCTTAAGATTAATTTTCCTTCCATGCTCCTTGCAGCAAGCCAGTTAAGCAGCGCAGTTCTTGCCGTTCCTATATGCAGGCCTCCGGTGGGAGATGGGGCAAATCTAAACCGCGGTATCATTTCTACTCCAGTAGTTCCTGATTCTATAAAATATCTATATAAAATCTTGTTTCAAATCTTATTAAAACCCTATTTCAACAAAACAACACACTTTGCAGCAATTCCTTCCTCTCTACCGCAAAATCCCAGGCCCTCAGTAGTAGTCGCCTTTATATTTATATCATCCTCATTTATCTTTAAGGTACCGGCTAAATTTTTTTTCATCTCCGGAATATACAGCGAGATTTTCGGCTTCTGTATTATCAGAATTGAATCTATATTTACTATACTAAAATCCTTTTCTTCCATTTTTTTTCTGACTTCCTCCAGAAGGAGCAGGCTTGATATATCTTTATATTTCATATCACTGTCCGGAAAATGAATTCCTATATCTCCCAGGCCGCAGGCTCCCAGAATAGCATCCATTGCAGCATGCACCAGGACATCGGCATCGGAATGACCTGCAAGTCCCATGGGATAATCTATTTTTACTCCTCCCAGTATTAATTTTCTGCCTGCCTGGAAGGCATGAACATCAAATCCCAATCCAATCCTCATAAAAAATTTACCTTTCCTGTAATGTTTTTTACCTTATTAATTATTTCCTGACATTCCTGGTCATAATGAGCTCTGCCAGAAATAAATCAAGAGGAGTGGTAATCTTTATATTCTCATGCCTGCCCCTTACTATACTGACCTTCCAGTTCATCCTTTCCACCAGGCAGGCATCGTCCGTACCAATAAAATTGTCTTGTCTGGCCTTATTATGAGCTTTCAAAATATCTTTGTAAAAGAAAATCTGGGGAGTCTGAGCGTACCAGACTGTCTCCCTTGGAACAGTCTTATCTATAGTATTTTTATCAGTTATCTTTATAGTTTCCCTTGCGGGTGCTGCCATTATTACCCCTCTTATTTTGGGGTCTCTTTTATTTTCCCTCATCAAAGTATTAATCAAAAGATCAATTTCCTCCGCAGTAATGAGTGGTCTTACACCATCATGAATAGAGACTAATTTAGTTGATGCAGGTAACTCGACAAGGGCATTATAAACAGATTCCTGTCTGCTGCTTCCGCCAACGATTAACTTTTTTACTTTATCGAATGAATATTTCTCGATTATACTTTTTTGACATAATTCCAGATAATCTTTAGGGACTGAAACATAGATTTCTTTTATTTTTGAAGCATTTTGAAAAGCAGTAATAGTATGAGCTAATATCGGTTTTCCATAAATATTCATAAACTGTTTGTTGATATCGCCTTTCAGCCTGGTACCCTTTCCAGCTGCTGTAATTATCGCTGCATTCATAAGTTGTCATCACTACTATTTTTTTGAAAAACCTTTTAACCGTAAGATATATAAGTTCAATAATTTAAATAATATTCCAATAATGTTATATTTTGATTCTTGGGATTATCCCTCCTTTTCTATTATACAGGTCATTATATAAATAATATTCCGAAAACTTTTTCAGCCTATCGTATAAAGACCGGGCTCTGATTTTTCCCATTCCTGCAACTTCAGATAATTCTTCAACATTTGCATTTAGAATATTTTTTAAATTACCAAACTTATCGATTAAATTGATAATAATTGATTGAGGAAGCCTTCTGACTTCCGAAACAATTCTAAGCCCTCTGGGATGTATGTTTACTTCTTTTAAGCTTCCCTCGACTTCGTAACCTAAAATTTTTGCAATACTATCCAGCTTAAGCAGCTCTTGCCCGCTTAACAGGTTTATCCTATCCTTCAACTCAAATGGTTCTGTGTTAATATCCGCATGGGCATAATCACTTATAATATTTAAAGAATCATTTGCTATATTGGCCATTAATTCTTCGGTCTGCATGTTTAAAAGCCTGCCCTCCACCCCCAGCTCATATATATATTTTTTAACTTCCTTTTCCGTTCTCTGCACAATGCTTGATCTCTGAAGTACACTGGTTACATCAAAAAGTGTTGCTATATCTTCCAATTCTTTTACAGTCAAATTAAATGTAAGTCCATCCAGCCCTTCTTTGTATTTTTCAAGTGTTTGAAGTGCCTGATTCGCTTTGGACAGGATTACTCTCGGCTCCTCGAGCATATGCTTTATATCGCCTTTATATATGGTAACAAC
Organism: Candidatus Hydromicrobium sp.; assembly: GCA_036514675.1. Lineage (GTDB taxonomy): Bacteria > Actinomycetota > Humimicrobiia > Humimicrobiales > Humimicrobiaceae > Hydromicrobium. The sequence continues at coordinate 21,890 of DATBWS010000017.1, read as the reverse complement.
ATCCCTTTTCATTGAAATAGAAATGACCAGAGTATTGGTCTGTTTTGCTACCCTTTCTGCAGTTCTGTGTCTGGTGCCTGTTTCAGAGGTCTTTATATCCGGATTAGGAAAAAGGTGAGTGTTGGCATATAAAATCCGCTTTCCGTCGGAGCTTAGTATAATAGCTCCATCCATCTTGGCAAGCTCATAGAATTTGGTGGGAGAAAAACTGCATCCTATATAAAATCCTCCGTTTACCAGTTTCAATACCTCTTCCGAATCTCCTACTACAATAAGTCCGCCTGTCTTCCCCTGAAGGATATATTCTATGCCCAGTCTGAGTTCTGTCCCTGGAGCTATTATCTTCAGGCAATCCAGTAATAATTCTTCAATTTTTTTATTCATTGCTCCTGTAAAATTAAACTTTTAATACACTGCTCCGGTTGAATTTCTTAATATTAAAGTGCATTTTCTTATCTCTTGCACTTACTTCGATTCTCTGACCGGATTTTATCTCACCGCTTATCAGTTTCTCCGAAATGGGATCCTCTATCATATTTTGTATGCATCTTCTCATAGGTCTGGCACCCATTGTAGAGTCATAGCCTTTCTCCAGTAGCAGCTCTTTTGCGCTCTTTTTGAGTTCTATGATAATACCCTGCAGTTCAAGCTGCTGCTGCACTCTGGACATCATCAGGTCCATAATATTGTAAATCTGCTGCTTTTGTAATTTATGGAATACTATTACTTCATCAATTCTGTTAAGTAATTCGGGTCTGAAAGCCTGCTTCAATTCACTCATTACCTTTTCTTTTATCTCGTCATAAGAAAGGTCATCAGTATTTATCTTCTTAAACCCCATCGGGGTATTTTTTTGTATTTCCCTCGCTCCCAGATTGGAAGTCATTATAATCACCGTATTTTTGAAATCCACTCTCTTGCCCTGAGAGTCTGTAAGGTGCCCATCCTCAAAAATCTGCAGAAGTATGTTGAAAACATCGGGATGTGCTTTTTCAATTTCATCCAGGAGTATTACGCTGTATGGCTTTCTTCTCACCATTTCAGTCAGCTGTCCGCCTTCTTCATAACCCACATATCCGGGAGGAGAACCAACCAGTTTGGATACGGAATGCTTTTCCATATACTCGGACATATCAATCTGGATCAAAGCTTCTTCTTTATCAAATAAAAACTCTGCTATTGTTTTAGCCAGCTCGGTTTTCCCCACACCTGAAGGCCCCAGGAACATAAAAGAACCAATTGGCCTTTTCGGATCCTTAAGACCGGAACGGGAACGCCTGATGGCTTTCGAAACTGTTTTTATAGCCTCGTCCTGGCCAATAACTCTTTTGTGAAGTTCATCTTCCATTCCGAGCAGTTTTGAAGATTCGCTGGAAGTCAGTTTATATACCGGAATACCCGTCCAGTTGGACAGCACTTCTGTTATTTCATCTTCGCCGACGACTTCCTTATCGACTTTTTTAGTCCTTATATTAATTTCTTCTATTTCCCTTTTTTCTTTGATCAGCTGTTTCTCTTTATCCCGCAGCTGTGCCGCTTTTTCAAAATCCTGTGCTTCTATTGTTTTTTTCTTTTCCCGTGTGATTTTATCGATATTTACTTCCAGCTCCTTCAGATCGGGAGGTGCGGTAAGAGTCCTTACCCTGGCCCTGGACGCCGCCTCATCTATAAGATCAATAGCCTTGTCAGGCAGGAATCTGTCACTAATATAACGGTGGGATAATTTTGCCGCCGATACTATAGCATCTTCGGTTATATCGAGGCCATGAAATGATTCATACCTGCCTTTAAGTCCTCTTAAAATTTCTATAGTCTCATAAACAGTAGGTTCATTTATAAAAATCGGCTGGAATCTCCTTTCCAGCGCTTTATCCTTTTCAACATATTTACGGTATTCATTGACAGTGGTAGCACCTATAGTTTGAATTTCTCCCCTGGCCAGCATAGGCTTTAATATGCTTGCCGCATCTATGGCTCCTTCGGCAGCACCGGCGCCTACCAGAGTATGAACCTCATCAATAAAAAGTATAATATCCCCGTCATCCTTGATCTCAGCCAGTACCTTTTTCAGCCTTTCCTCGAAATCTCCCCTGTATCTTGAACCGGCAACTAAAGCTCCCAGATCAAGGGTAAATATCCTTTTACCTGAAAGGTTTGAAGGAACTTTTTTTAAACAGATGAATTGTGCCAGCCCTTCCACAATTGCGGTTTTTCCCACTCCTGATTCCCCTATAAGAATTGGATTATTTTTGGTTCTTCTGGAAAGTATTTGAATTATTCTGTCAATTTCTTTCCTTCTTCCTATTAACGGGTCAAGTTTGCCTTCCTGGGCCAACAGGGTTAAATCCCTTCCATACTGCACCAGCGTTTTAAGCGCTTTTTTTTGATTTCTTTCGGATACGGCTTTTTCCGGTTCGGAATAATAAGACTGCTTGTTCAGGAGTTCTTTTACCTTTTCTTTTACATTATCCAGAGTTACTCCCATACTATTTAAAACTCTTGCAGCCACTCCTTCCCCTTCTCTCAGGAGCCCCAGTAGTATATGTTCTGTGCCTATGTAATTATGCCCCATTTGAAGCGCTTCTCTCAAAGATAATTCCAGGACCTTTTTGGCTCTGGGAGTAAAAGGAATATGCTCATAGGATTCGGAAGTTCCCTCAGTAACCACTTCTCTTACTGCGGACCTGATATCGTCAAAAGAAATATTCAGTTCATAGAAAACCCTGGCAGCCATTCCTTCCTTCTCGTTAATCAGGCCAAGGAGAATATGTTCGGTACCTATATAGTTCTGTTTTAGAAACCTGGCCTCATCCTGTGCCTTAACCACTACTTTTCTTGCTCTTTCTGTGAATCTTTCAAACATTTACTTAAGTTTCCTTTAATATTTTTTTCCTAATTAAATCAGCTCTGATCGAATCCAGTTCGTCATCGGTTACCCTGCCGCTTATCTCCATATCCGATATAATATGTGAATCACTGATCTTGTTTATAAGTTCAAAGTAATCAAAATCATTTATACCGTTTATTATATCCAGATCAAGCCCCAGTCTTAGTATTGATAACAATTCCAGCGATTCTTCATACGATAATATTTTAGCATACTTAAGCAAACCAAAGGAACGGTATATATTATCTTTAATCCCCAGAGGGTCACTTTCCTTTAGTTTTATCCTGGCGACCTTCTCTTCATCTATTATATTTAAGCAAATTGCCTGCATTTCTTCAACTATATCCTCTTCACCTTTACCCAGTGTTACCTGATTGGAAATCTTAAATAAATTGCCAATTATTTCGGAATGTCCTACAAAATATCCATTAATAAGACAGCCTACCTGGTTTAATTTCTTAACAAAATCAGCAACCATGGGACTTATTGCCAGCACCGGAAGGTGAGCAATAACGGATACCTTTAAAGCTGTCCCCAGGTTAAGCGGACTTGCTGTAAGATATCCCAGGTTTCTATCAAAAGCGAAATTTAATTTCCTTTCAAAATATTTTTCAATTCCAATAGCTTCCTTATAAGCTTTCAGGATATTAAGGCCGGGACGGACACTCTGAATTCTTAAATGATCCTCCTGGTTAATTATTATTACTGATGACTCTCCCCAATCCAAGCCGGATCTTATAAATAGCCCTTTACCCTGCATTTTATCTGCTACTTCAGCGCTGATCATATAATCTTTAAAAAGCAAATCTCTCTGTACTTTTCCCAGACTTTTAACAGAATAAAACCTATGATCTTTGAAATTTTTTACATTATCAATATATTGCCTGATTTCTTTTAGCAAAATATTTTTTTCCTGACCGCTGCTTATGTTTGCAAATTTACGGTCAGCAAGATTTCTTACCAGTCTGACTCTGGTATTTAAAATAATCTTATTTTTATTGTCTCCGGACCTATTTTTTCCGGTTTTACTTTCCAGCAGGTAGAAGTTTTTACCGGTCATATATATTTTTCTCCAGTTTCTTTATTCTGTCTCTTGTCTTTGCTGCTTCTTCGAAATTTTCTATCATTACCTCATTTTTAAGCCTGTGTTTCAGATCTTTTATATTTTTTTCCAGCTTAATTTTTTTACTGGTTTTTATTGGAACTTTACCTTTATTTTCAAGACTTCCCTGAATAGATTTTATTATAGGAAATAGTACGTCTTTAAATTCATTATAACAATTGCTGCAGCCAACTCTTCCAATCTTTTTAATGGTTTTTAAATCTATACCGCAAAAAGGACATTTTCTGTTTCTGCTATAACTTATATTTCTTAATATTTTTTTATCCCTTCCGGAGTGATGCTCATTGGCACCACTGTTGAAAAACCTGTAAAGAATCTTGGTAAGATCATTGTATAAATCTTTCTCATTCAAAAAAGAAAAATCCTTTGCACATTCCTTGCATAAATTTATCTTTTCTACATTACTACCCTGAATCTTTATTAAATGAATGGTAGCTTCATTGTTATGACAAAAATCACAGTTCATATTTTTAATCACCACTTTAGGAAATAGTTATTTAAATTGCAGAGAAATTATATCATCTTTTTTAAAAGAATAAACTTAAACTACAAGCGCATCGCAAGGTCCTATTCGGGTCTCAGGAGAGGAAAAAGAATTACATCCCGAATGGAACTGCTGTTTGTTAGCACCATAACCAACCTGTCAATTCCGATTCCTTCTCCCCCTGTGGGCGGCATTCCATATTCCAGTGCTTTGAGAAAGTCCACATCAATTTTACCTGTAATTCTCTCTTCTTCGATTTTGCTCCTCGCCTGACTTTTAAATCTATCCAATTGTTCTCCGGGGTCGATTAACTCCGAAAAGGCATTTGCAATTTCTTCTCCTCCTATAAACAGCTCAAATCTTTCGGCCAGATTTTCATTTTCAGGATGTTTTATTGCAAGCGGAGAAATTTCTATGGGATAATCCTTTATAAAAGTAGGCTGTATAAGTTTTGGTTCAACAGCATCTTCAAAAATCTTACTTACAATCTTTCCCTTGCCGGAGTTTTTTTCTATCTCAATATCCAGGTCTTTTGCCACAGCTAATAATTCTTTTACGCTGTACTCGAAATTTATCCTGATTCCGCCAAATTTATGAATAGATTCCAGCATGGTGAAGCTTTGCCACTCTCCGCCAAGATCAATATTATTTCCCCGGTAACTTGTAGTTAATTTACCGATAGACTGCCTGGAAACAAATTTTATAAGATTTTCGGTAAGATCCATCATATCATTATAATCTGCATATGCCTGATAAAATTCCAGCATGGTGAATTCCGGATTGTGCTTGTAAGATATCCCTTCATTTCTGAAATTTCTATTTATTTCAAAAACTCTGTCAAATCCGCCGATAATTAATCTTTTTAAATATAATTCCGGCGCAATTCTCAAATAAAGATCCATATCCAGAGCATTATGGTGGGTCCTGAAAGGTCTTGCGGCGGCACCGCCCGGAATAGGCTGCAGCATTGGTGTCTCAACTTCTTTAAAACCGCTATCATTCAAAAATTCTCTTATGGCATTTATTACCTTGATTCTGATTAAAAATACATTTTTTACTTCTGGATTTACTATGAAATCCAGATATCTCTGACGGTATCTTAATTCCTTGTCTTTTAGCCCATGCCATTTTTCAGGAAGTATTCTTAAGGCTTTACTTAGCAGTTCAAATCGTGAAACGTTTATGGAAAGTTCTCCCGCGTGTGTCACAAAGACAGTTCCTTCTACGCCTGCCCAGTCACCGATATCCAGCTCCAAAAACTCATCATACTTCTCTTTCCCAATATCTTTTTGATTGACATATAACTGTATTTTATCTGTGAAATCTTTTAAATCACTAAAAGTTACCTTACCGTGCTTTCTGAAACTTATAAGCCTCCCTGCTATTTTAAAAACATCGTCAGACTTCTCACCGGCTTTAAGTTTTGAATACTTCGTTTTTATATCTGCAATATCGGAATTTTTATCAAACCTGGTTTTATAAATCTTTTTACCGCTTTTCCTTAAGGCCTTTACTTTTTCGATTTTTATCTTTAACGCTTCAGCCAGAGGTTCTTCTGACTCCAGCAGGTATTCGCTTTTTGTTTTGAGCAGTTTGCCGCTGGCGTTATTTTCAACGTTTGAAGTACCGGCGTTTGCCTTTTCTTTATCCTTCATAATCATTTAACGGTAGACCCGGTTTTAATTTTTATTTGATTTTTATTATCTTTAATCTTTTGGTTTCTTTAGGAGTCTTGACCAATACTTCATCTCCGATTTTTTTATTAAGCAGTGCCCCTCCCATAGGGGATTCATCTGAAATTTTATTTTTTTCAGGGTCGGATTCTATCGAACTTACGATTTTAAACTCCTTCTCCTTTTTCTTATCTAAATCTCTTACAACTACAATTGTCCCCAGTTCGACCAGTCCTTTACTGGCTTTTTTTTCTATAATTATATAATTACTTAATATCTCGTTTATTTGTTCGATTCTACCTTCTATGAAAGCTTGCTCATTTTTGGCATATTCATATTCAGAATTTTCGGTTAAATCTCCTCCTGAATTCTTTGCTTCTTTCAGCCTCTCGGCAATCTCTTTACGTTTATTGCTTATAAGGTCTTCTCTTTCTTTAAGAAGTTCTTCATAACCTTCTCTGGTGAGGTGATATTCTTTCATAGACTTATTTCTCCTAATTCCTGTGTCTTTATTGTTATGCCTTAATATTTATTTCTAGTACTGAGATAATTAATAATGTAATTATTTAATTGAGGTATTATATTGTATGATATATGAGATGTCAAAAGCAAATATTTGATTAACCAAATCTGCCGGTTATATAATCCTCTGTTCTTTTATCCCCGGGATTGGTAAATATTTTATTAGTGTCATCGTACTCAATCAGTGTAGCCGGTTTGCAAGTATCCTCGGTGAGCAGAAATGCTGCTTTCTGAGAAACCCTTGCTGCCTGCTGCATATTATGGGTTACTATTACTATAGTGTAATTTTTCTTAAGTTCATCCATCAAATCCTCTATTTTCTGTGTTGAAATGGGATCCAGTGCCGAAGCAGGTTCGTCCATAAGTATTATTTCAGGATTTACTGCGAGCAGTCTTGCTATGCAAAGTCTCTGCTGCTGTCCACCGGAAAGATCCAGAGCATTTGTATTTAATTTATGCTTTACTTCATCCCAGAGAGCCGCCCTTTTCAAACTGCTTTCTACAATTGAGTCCAGCTGCTTCCTGGTATATTTTTTATGTAACCTGGGACCATAAACAATATTCTCATAAATAGTTTTGGGGAAAGGGTTTGGTCTCTGAAAAACCATCCCGATTCTTTTACGTAGATCCACGACATCGATATTCTCTTTATATATATCAATTCCATCAATTATTATTTCACCTTCCACCCTGGTATTTGGCAGCAGTTCATTCATCCGGTTAAAAGTCCGAAGGAATGTAGATTTTCCACAACCGGATGGTCCTATTATAGCGGTAATGGTATTTTCCTTAATATCCATACTTATATCCGTTAATACTTTTACAGTTCCATAATAAAACCCGTAGTTTCTTACTTTTATCTTTATTTTATTTTCGTTCATCAAACCAACATCCTGACAATTCATTGTTTTAAATACATAAAACACACCTCTTGCATCAGCGGCAATTCAATAAAAGACAGTTATAGTATTTTACCCATAAAAACTTTGTTTTTTGTAATAACCCGTCTTATAAAAAATTAACTTAAGTCAAATCAAGCGGAATAATAGCAAAAATACCAAAAAAAATTAACTGTAAAACAAAAACTTTAATAAAATTTTAATAATTCAATTACTGTATTGATTTTTCTGGTTAGTGTTCCAGTTTAGCTTTATATTTTTTCAGTTTCTCTGCCAGGTCATCATATTTTAAGGCAAGTATTTGAACAGCAAGAAGCGCTGCGTTTTTTGCGCCGTCTATAGACATACAGGCAACAGGAACTCCTGATGGCATCTGCACTATGGAAAGGAGAGAATCCATTCCACCCAGGTCGGAGGTTTTAATGGGCACACCTATCACCGGAACAATGGTATAAGAGGCAATTACACCCGGGAGATGTGCCGCTTTTCCCGCCCCGGCAATTATTACTTCTATCCCTTTATCTTCTATGCTTTTAGCGAACTGCCTGGTTCTGTCCGGCATCCTGTGCGCTGAAAGTATATTTACCTCGTATTGCACTCCAAATTCCTTTAAAATATCTGAAGCCTTCTTCATTACAATCTCATCGGAAACACTGCCCATCACTACAGCAACTTTTTTACCGCCGCCTGCCATCATTCGCTCCTTTCTGCTTTTAGTGCAATATCTCTTCTATATTGCATCCCTCTAAACTTTATTCTCTCCATTGCTGAATATACTTTCTCTCTCACTTCTTTAAAACTGCCGGCTCTGGAAACAACTCCCAGAACTCTTCCTCCATTGGTAACTATATCGCCATTCTCTATTTTTGTGCCGGCCTGAAAAATAATTATATCATCACTGCCTGCATAATAATCCAACCCTTCAATTATATCACCGCTGGAAGAACTTTCCGGATATCCTTCAGATGCCGCTACAACACATACACACTTATTCTCATCCCAATTAAGTTTTTCCCTGCTCAAATTTCCTTCTGTACATTCCAGAAGCAGCGGTACCAGATCTTCTTCCAATCTTGGGAGTACCGCTTGTGTTTCAGGGTCCCCAAACCTGCAGTTATATTCCAGAAGGTAGGGTTTCTCCTCGCTAATCAGCACCCCTGCGTAAAGGATTCCCCTGTATGTGATATTTTCTTTTATCATTGCGGCACCGGTGGGAAAAATAATTTCATTTAAAATCCGGCTGTAAGTTTGATCTCCCAGCATAGGTACCGGGCTGTAACTACCCATACCGCCGGTATTTTTTCCTCCGTCATTATCAAAGATTCTTTTATAATCCTGAGCCGGAGCCATTGGAACAATTTTTCTGCCGTCACAAAGGCATAAGATGGATATCTCATAGCCGCCCAGGAAATCTTCAATTACTATCCTGTCTCCTGAACCGCCAAATTTATTCAATACAAAACAATCTTTTATTGCTTCTATAGCCTGGTCTTTATCATTCGCTATAACCACACCTTTCCCTGCCGCCAGGCCATCAACTTTTATAACTACCGGGAATTTATTCCTTTTCCCGATATAATCTCTTGCTTCACTATAATTTTCCCTTTTAAAAATAATTCCATCCGGAGTGGGAATATCATACTTACTTGAGAGTTCTCTGGCAAATACCTTACTACCTTCTATTGCGGCAGCCTGTTTGCCGGGACCGAAAATCCTTAAATCCTCCTGATTAAAACAGTCAACTATCCCTTCTACCAGCGGCGCTTCCGGACCTACTATGGTTAAATCTATTCCCTTATCTTCTACCAGCTTTAGAAGCCCGCCAAAATTATTTTTTGATGTGTCTATATCAATACACTCAGCAATCTCACTAATACCGGCATTACCAGGAACTGCGTATATCTTTTCCACCAGAGGACTTTTTGAAATCTTCCAGACCAGACAGTGCTCCCTGCCCCCGCTGCCTATGACCAGTACTTTCAATTTGTTCCTTCTATTATGTTTACTAAACTATAAGTGTTGATCTCCCGGTTTGATTGAATAATCTGCTTTTAAGATTGTCATCTCTCAGTATGATTTTACTTCTTTCAGCACCCACACTTACCATTGAAACTGGAACCTTTATAATTCTTTCAATATTCTTTATATAATTCTGAGCCGGTTTGGGAAGATCCTCAAAATTCCTTACCCTGCTTATATCCTCATTCCAGCATTTGAATTCTTCGTATATGGGCTGACATTTATGCATAATGGTCTGATGGCAGGGCATATCATTATAAATCTTGCCTTCATATTTATAACCGGTACAAATTTTTATTTTTTTTAGGCCGGTAAGCACATCCAGTTTGGTTACCGCAACATTATCAATAGTGTTCACCATAACCGAATATTTTAATATAACCGCATCCAGCCATCCGCATCTTCTTGGCCTTCCGGTAGTAGTCCCGTACTCATAACCTTTCTCCCGCATGTACTTTCCGATTTTACCACTTTCTTCGGTGGGAAAAGGACCGGAACCAACTCTCGTTGTATATGCTTTAACCACACCGATTATTTCGTCCAATCTGCCCGGACCGACTCCGGCTCCTATGCAGATACCACCTGCAACGGTGGAAGAAGAGGTTACGTAGGGATAGGTTCCGTGATCAATATCCAGCATGGTGCCCTGTGCGCCTTCAAATAATACTTTTTGGTTCCTGTCCAGAGCTTCACTTATCAGAAATGTAGTGTCAACTATATATTTTTCAATTCGTTTCCCGTACTTAACATATTCAGCAAAAACTTCGTCCGGGTCAAGAGGCTTAAGTCCGTAAATTTTTTCTATGATTGCGTTATTTAATTTCAGGGATTCTTCCAGTTTGGTTCTGAATATCTTCAAATCCTGCAGATCCTGTGTTCTGATGCCTGATCTTAGTGCCTTATCAGCATATACCGGTCCTATGCCTTTGTGGGTTGTGCCGATTTTGGATTTACCCAATCTGTGTTCACCGGCTTTATCCAGAACTATATGATAGGGCATAACCAGATGTGCATTGCAGCTTATTTTTAAATTACCGGTACTTATTCCCCTGCTTTCCAGGCTGTCCAGTTCTTCTATCAGCACTTCGGGGTTCAATACCACCCCGTTCCCTATAACACAGGTAACATCCGGATATAAAATTCCTGATGGAATCAGATGAAGCTTGAACTCATCATTCCCTTTCACTACCGTATGGCCGGCATTATTTCCACCCTGAAACCTTACTACCATATCTACATTGCTTGAAAGCAGGTCAACAATTCTTCCTTTTCCTTCATCGCCCCATTGGGAACCAATAATAGCTATACCGGGCATTTTATTCACCCCTGTCTTCAGTTTGATAAGGCTTACTTAAATTTGAAAATAATGCAAATTCCTTATTAAACCGCATATCTACTTTACCTATAGGACCATTTCTGTGTTTGGATATTATAATTTCGGCTTTCCCGGTGTGTTTATTTTCATCTTCCTCATAATAATCACTCCTATATATAAATACTACCAGATCCGCATCCTGTTCGATAGAGCCCGATTCCCTTAAATCTGCAAGAAATGGTCTTTTTTTATCCCTTTTCTCTACTTCTCTTGAAAGCTGAGATACTGCCACCACCGGAATATTTAATTCCTTGGCAATACCTTTGAGGTTCTGTGATATTTCGGTTATCTCCAGTACTTTATTTCCCCTGTAAGTGGTTGTGGACTGCATAAGCTGGAGATAATCAACAATTATTAATTTTACATCATTGGTACTTACCATCATGCGAGCCCTGGCTCTTAGATCCATTACCGTCAAAAATGCAGTATCGTCTATATATATCTTACACTCTGATAATCTCTCAACCGCCCTTGCCAATTGAGTCCATTCATCATCTTTTATTTTTCCTTTTCTTAGATTATGCAGGTTTATTTTTGATTCTGCGCTCATTAATCTTTGCGCTACCTGCTGCTTTGACATTTCCAGCGAGAAAATAGCTAACGGAATTTTTACCCTCAATGCAATATTTCTGGCCATACCTAAAACAAATGAAGTCTTACCCATTCCCGGTCTTGACGCTACAACAATTAAATCGGAATTTTGAAAGCCTGAGGTTAAATGATCAAAATCTATATACCCCGAGGGTATGCCGGATATATCTGAACTGGCTTCATGTAAAAGTTCCGTTAACTCATAGGCTTCGGAAACCAGATCTTTCATTATTGCACTTCTTTCTCTGGCACTTCCCCTGTTTAAATCTTTATATACAGAAAATATCAACTGCTGCGCCTTATCCACGGTTGACTGCAGATCCTTGGGAACTTCATAACCCATAGTCGCTATTTCGGTAGCTGCATAAATCAGTTTTCTTAAAATAGAATGATTTCTTACAATCTGTGCATAATACTGAGCATTGGCTGCCAGGGGAATGTTGCTTATAAGAGAATGAATAAAAGTTTTTCCTCCCACTTCATCCAGAAGTCCTTTTTTATTAAGATGATCTGCTACAGTTATGGGATCGGCAGGTTCTCCTTTTACATACAATTCCATTATTGTATTAAAAACTTCATGGTTGGATTTTCTATAAAAATCTTCTGCAGCTACAACTTCAATTACCGATATTATGGCATCTCTTGAAATTAACATAGAACCCAGCAGGGATTCTTCAGCTTCTATATTATAGGGAGGTATCCTCTCCAATTTACTGGTATCAAGAGGATAAAGCTTTCCTTCTTTTTTAATTTGCTCTTGCATAAATTACTTATTTTTATCTTTTGATTTAGATTTAATCCTTGCTTTTTTCTCTTCTTCTTTCTCTATTTTCTCCGGACTTTCATTGCCTTTAGTCTCCGGTTTATCTTTTTCACTTTTCTCTTTCTCTTTCTCTTCTTCCGCTTTCTGCTTCTCTTCTTCTATCACGCTTTCAACTTTCTCTTTTTCCGCCTTATGCGCTTCAATCAATTCCTTTGATTCCTCATCCGGTTCCACTTTTACTTTTACAAAACTCTTGATTTCCTTATATAACTTTAGTTCTATCTCGTATTCTCCTAATTCCTTTATATGCTCCTGCATATCCACTTTCTTTCTATCTATTTCCATCTTTCTCTCTTCAGAGATTTTTTCGGCGATATCTTTATTTGTTATGGATCCATAGAGTTTTCCCTCTTCGCCGGTTTTCACAATAAAGGTAACTTCGAGCCCTTCCAGCTTCCCCGCAAGCTCTTCTGCTTCTTTTATATTTCTGGCTTCAACTTTTATAGCAGCTTTCTTTACCAGCTCCATCTGCTTTATATTACCCCTGGTTGCGGGCAATACTACCCCGTTGGGTATTAAATAATTATTTGCATAACCGGACTTTACCTCTACTATATCTCCCACATCTCCTAGTTTTTCATAATATTTGGTAAGTATAACTTTCAAATTCTCCTCCTATCTTCTGCCTCAGGACTAAACTACTATCCCCTTTTTAATCTTCTAAAATTTACCCATATATCAATTAATCCCAGAAACGGCAGGATTAATATAGCCAGTCCAAAGAATAAACCCAGTATTATAAAAATACCTATTCTCCAGACAAATGTAACTTTAAATCTTTCCAGTATTCCCCACAATACTGAAGCTCCAAGAACCAGATACAGTAAACCAAAAATAACTACAAGATTAAATCCAATAACATCAAATATCTTATTCAGACTTTGGCCGCCGTAAGGTATCAGTACCAGCACCAGCCCCAGAATCGCCCCCCAGCAATAGTACCAGGGAAATTCCCACTCTTTAAAAGATGAAAACGGCTTTATATCAATATTATATCTTTTAAGCACCGTATAAGTTGTTATATAATTTATAACGCTTATAAAAGCAAAAGAGACTATTAAAATTCCCGGAACAATATAGGGAATAAATTTTAAAATACTCTGAACCTGTTTGAACAAAGCACCAAGCTGGGACCGGTCAACCGGCAGTAAGCTGGCATATCCTGAAATAAACCTGTCACTGGATATGGCGTCAATGTATGTATTGTAATTTTTAAAGACATCATTTATATAATTACCCCTGTTCACAACAGATACCAGTAAAATATACAATAAAAACACCCCGCAAAATACTAAGAAAAGGATGCCTGTGGTATATAATTTGCTTTTATCTTTGATGATAGAATTTCTGTAAATAAAGGAAACTGCAATTATCAAGATTGCTGCAGCCGGTGCCACCATATAATCCGGATAAACCGGATAAATCAATACAAGGCAGGATACAACTGCACATATTATCCCATCTCTTACCCTGTTGCAAACAACCAACAGGGTAACCGGAACCGGTGCCATTGCTACTCCTATAATGCCAAAAAATGGTATAAATGCTGCAAAAACCAGGGATAAAAAAGTAAATACGGTAAGTACCGCCAGATTTAATCTCTCAATTTTGATATCTTCTAAATTATCAAAGGACATATTATCTTTTAAAATAAGGAATAAGAGCAATAACCCTTGCTCTTTTTACAGCCATAGCTATTTTTCTCTGATGCTGCACACAATTTCCGGTAGATCTTTTTGGTCTTATCTTGCCCTTATCTGAAATAAATTTCTCAAGCATGCTTACATTCTTATAATCAATATTGGCAATGTTCTCCCTGCAGAAATAACAGAACCTCTTTCTCTGCCTTAAATTAAGCATAGAACCGGTTGCACTTCTCAGATTTCTTTCATTCCTGTCATTTTTATTTTTTCTAGCCAATTAAAGTCTCTCCTTTTACTTTAAATTAAACCATAGTTAAAATGGTATATCCTCATCACTAAAGTCAGCTTCTTCAATACTGCCTTCACCGGATACGCCTTCACCGGATACGCCTTCTCCGGATGCTTTCCCACCGGATACTCCCTCTTCGGCCTTCGGATTTTTCTCAACTTTACAAGAAGCAAATTCCAGACTGGGTGCCACAGCACTGGCAATTATTTTTACCGTCGATCTTTTCTGACCTTCCTTGCTTTCCCAGCTATCCTGTGAAAGCCTGCCTGAAACCAGAACCCTGTCTCCTTTATTCAAGCTTTCAGCGCAGTTTTCCGCCAGTTTATACCAGGCGGTGACGTTAAAGAAGTCTACCTGGGTTTCCCACTCACCGGAATTTTTATTTTGAATATTCCGGTTAACCGCCAATCCAAAACTTACCACCGCAGTACCATTAGGAGTAAATCTAAGCTCGGGGTCTCTGGTTAAATTTCCTAGAATAGTTATATTATTAACACCAAAAGCCATGACAATCCACCTTCTTTTGATTAATTTATAATCATTTAAGACTACTCGCTTTTTACAACCAGGTGACGCAGTATTTTATCGTTGATCTTATTTACTCTATCCAGTTCGGAAATAACGGCGCTTTCGCCCTTAAAATAAACTATGATATAATAACCGTTTTCCTGTTTTTTAATAGGATAGGCTAACTTCCGAACCCCCCATTTATCGATATCAGAAACTTTACATTTTTCTTTTTCGATTAGTGAGGTAATTTTAGATAATTCTTTATCGATAGCTTCTTCTTCAAGGGATGGGTCAAATATGACCACTAATTCATAATTTTTCAATCTCTTGATCCTCCTATGGACTAATTTTTTAAATTAGGTTCTACCGGTAAGGTAGAACAGAAAGATAATAAGATAAAAAAGATACTTTTAATTTTTCACCTTTATTACCATTAGGCATATTATAACATTTGAAACCAATAATCAATAATTAATTATAGTGAAATTTATGAAAAAAAAAGAAGTTATTTTATCCTTTGTCCCTCAGGCTGCTATAAATTTCTATGACTTTATCTTCCCTCTCATCATATAAAGGCTTGAGATGGCCGGTGTAATTTATTACCGAAACATATGGAAACCCTTTATCAATCACCACAATATTTATTGCTCCCTGCCTCTGAATAATAGACCTCCATCTGAGTATGGGGATTTGAAGCCAGTTTACCAGCAATGAAAGTATTATTCCTCCGTGAGTTACTACTGCAATGCTGCTTTTATCTTCATTCTCATTTATCATATTATCAATTTCGGCTACAGCCCTCTCCTGCACCAGTTTAAAACTTTCTCCTCCTGTAGGACAGCTGTTATAAGGATCCTTAAGCCATTTCTGATAATCATCATGAAACTGTTTATTTATCTCGTTAAATTTCATTCCCTCCCATTTGCCAAAATGTATTTCTTTTAAATTTTCTCTTACTATTATCTTTAAATTCCTGGCTCTTCCTATGATGTTTGCCGTATCAATAGCTCGTTTTAACGGACTGCTGTAAATATTGGAAAAATTTATTCTTGAAAGATACTTTGCCGCAAGCTTTGCCTGACGGATACCCAGCCTGGTCAAACCAATATCACGATCTCCCTGGTATCTTCCTTCCTCATTCCATAATGTCTGGCCGTGTCTGATTAAAAATAATTTTACACCCATAAAATCTTTTTCCTGATTCCCGGTTAAAGTGTTAAGAATTTGAATTGGCTGATGACATTTTTCCTTATATCCGAAGCTGCCGGAAAATCATATAATATTTTTCCTTCTCTTACCGCATCTACGAAAATATCTTTAAAGACCCCGTTGCACTCAGTACATCTGTAATTGGATGCTTTCCTGTCCTCCAGGATAATCCGGTCACTGAAGCAATTCCGGCACCTTATCACTTTCTTTGCCCCGGACATCTTTCCTCTCTTAGATATTTTTTTACCTTCAATCTCAACAATATCCAGTGAAAAATCGAGTATTCCTGCTCCACTTATAGCTGTTCCAATCCCAAATGCATCCGCTATATCTCTCAACTTTAGAATATCTTCTTCATCAAGCCCCCCGCTCACAACTAACCTGACCTTTTCAAATCCTCTTATGTCCAATTCCCATCTTACTTCTTCTAAAATCTTTTTAAAATTTCCTCTTCTGGATGAAGGAGTATCTAATCTCACCCCAAATAAATCTTCCCCTAACTCTTCTGCCACTCTTATAGCTTCAAATTTCTCATCTCTAAAAGTATCAATAAGAGAAATTCTTTTGATTTTTGGATCAATCACCCTGTTAAAAGCTTTAGTAGCTTCTACGGTATCACCCATAATCAGAATCAGGGAATGAGGCATGGTTCCAACCGGCTCCTGGCCAATTAGCTCTGCACCAAGAGTCGTAGAAACCCCGTCAATCCCACCTATAAAAGCACTTCTTTCAACCATAGGAGCTATAGCCGGATGTATTCTCCTGGCACCGAAACTGTAGATCATCTTATCCCCTGCAGCAAGCTTACACCTTGCCGCTTTTGTGGCTATTCCGCTTGCCTGACATAAAAACCCTAAAATAGCTGTCTCATATACGCCGAAGTCCAGATACTTTCCCTCGATTACCATAACCGGCTGGAAATCTTTAAATACCGTTCCTTCAGGCATGCATCTTATCGATATTTTATCAACATCTGAAAGAAGCCTTATAGTCTCTTCTACTCCGGCCAGAATCCCCCACCGGTAACCATCGGGAAAACCTTTTAAAAATATTTCAGCTTTAACTACAGGATTTTTACCGGCACTTTTTAATATCTCTTCTGTCCTCTTAAAATATATGTCGGTCAATCTGCCATTTTTTATGTCATCGGCATCCGCCATATGAAACATTGCGTACCTCTCAGACTATATTTACCTTTAGTATTTTCCGCATCTGATCCAGTGCAAATTTATGATCTCTTCTACTTAAGCCAATTACGGCATTCTTAACCACATCAACCTCATAACCCCTCAGTACTGCATCGGCTGCGGTGTAAAGAATACAAATATTGGTAACATCGCCGGTGATTATTAATTTCTTTACCGACAACTTTCTTAATATCTTATCCAGATCCGTATTAAAAAAACCGGAGAAGGTACTTTTTCTTACTATGATATCATTACCCTGGGGTTTTAGTTCTTTGATTATTTTTGATCCTTCCGTATTTCTCACAGCATGAGGAGGAAACATTTTAAATTCTTTATCATCTTTTTCATGACTATCGCATAAGTATATTATCGGATAACCTTCACTCCTGGCTTTCTCAATTTCTCTCTTTATAGGTTCAATAATCTTTTTAATTTTTGGAACCTTAAGTGGCGCCCCATCCAATACAAAATCATTCAGCATATCTATTATAAGTAAGGCTTTATCACCAGTCATATTGCCACCCGCTTAAATTTTAAAAATAATTCTCTGTAATAATTATTTTATGATTTACAGTTGATATTTTTCAATAGCAAGTACCGATATAATAATACCATCTGAGAGACAAATTTTGTAATGTTTTGTATAAGCAGAATTTTTATATTGTTTTTTTATCTGCCTCTCTATAGAATGAATGAGAGCAGAACCAATATTAAAAAAATAAAGACTTCAGGAATAAAAAATGAAAAAAAACAAATTAAATAGATTTTTCTTTATTAGCGTAATATTAATATTAAGTGTATTTCTTACAATGTCACTAACCTCCTGTACCCGTAGTGTTTCTTTATACTTTGCTGCCTATACAGATACAGAAGCTTACCTGGTAAAAGAAACTAGAGAAATTTCAGTAAGTAAGGAATTTTACAAAAGTGTGCTGGAAGAATTGATAAAAGGCCCGGAGAGTAGCGAGCTTTACCCGGTAGTCCCCTCTAATGTTAAAGTTAATTCAGTAAAAATATCCGACAGTACTGCTACTGTAGACTTCAGTAAAGAAATTATCACCAACTTTGAGGAAATACCTCACAGTTCTACTACAGAAGTCCTTGCTATTTTCTCTATTGTTAATACATTAACCGGGTTCGAAGAAATAGATAAGGTAAAAATAACCATAGAGGGTAAAGATAGTGGCCAAATAGATGGGCTTTATATAGAAGACTTCTGGGGGCACGTAGGCATTTATGAAGAATTTACAAGAAATGAAACTATTATAAAGAGTTCATAACCTCAGTATTAGCAGTATTAAGATTACACGGAATGTTAAAAGAACAGGAAATCACCAATACAATAAAGAGTAAAATCAACACCACTGAAGACTTTTTTATAAATACCCTGTCTTCCGCAAATAACAGAGCTGCGGTTGGATGGTTCTGCACCTATACTCCGGAAGAACTCATAACCGCGGGGGGTTTTATTCCGGTAAGAATATTGGGAAGAAAAAAAATAATTAAATCCGAAAGTTACTTTCCTATAAATTTCTGTCCTTATATTAAATCAAGCTGGGAAAGCCTGCTGGCCAATACCGGTAACTTTAAGGCATTGATATTTACAAATTCCTGCGATGGTATGAGAAGATTTTTTGATATCGCAAGTAGATACCTTGATAATATTCCTTCTTATCTGCTGGATGTCCCCCATTTAAAAAGTAAAGATTCTGTAGATTTCTTTGCCAGTAATATAAGTGATATGAAAATATTTATTGAAAAACTAAACGGAAAAAAAATAAATGAAGAAGAAATAGAAAATGCAGTAAAACTTATCAATAAGAAAAGAAGGGTTTTAAAAGAATACAGCCGGATTTTTAGTAAATTATCCCACCTCATATACATTTCCACATACTACAAGGTTATGGAGCTGTCCATGGTCTCCGAACCCGGAATCTTCATAGATGATCTGGAAAAATATTTAAAGTTTATCGGAGAAGTCAGCACCGAAAATGAAATCAGCTCGCAATCAAATTACAAGGACTCTCCAGCTATTATGATTATTGGTAACTTTATCGCTGAAGAAAAGCTATGGGAAATGCTTTCGACAATGAATTTCAAACTAGCTTCCGACGATCTCTGTATTTCAAACAGATATTTTGAAAAACAGGTAGAACCTGATAACAATACGGATTTGCTGGAATCAATAGCTGAAAGGTATTTAAATAAGCCTCAATGTATGAGAATGGCTGATATGGGATCGAAATTAGCCGAGATTGAAAATAATATAGTTAAAAATAATATAAGAGGAGTAATATTTATAAGCTTAAAATTCTGTGATAATATGCTCTATTCCTTTCCCCTGCTGAAACAGAAATTAAATGAGATGGGAGTTCCGGTTCTTTATCTGGAGATAGAATGTAATAATTTTTCGGAAGGCCAGTTAAAAACAAGGGTGCAGGCTTTTCTGGAAATGCTATAAATATGTAACTCAAAAAAATGGGTATAAAAAACAGATTAAAAACAGGTATACAGAAAAATTTAAATCAGAAATATATTAAAAGGTTGCTGGGTATTATTGCAACAAAACCGGTGCTTTACGCTTATGGAAGCACATTTCCCACTATATCCGATAAATACCTTAATATTTTCACCATAGAAAGTCTTAAAAAGGCCTATTCAGACAATAGCCATCCAGTAGGTTATGGATCTCTGTTTTTACCATATGAAATGTTTCATGCGCTGGGAATTACACCATTCTTGCCGGAAGTTATGGCAGGATTTACAGCAGGATTGGGATTGGCGCCACAGACGCTTAAAGAAGCTTCATCAAACTGGTACTCACAGGACCTGTGCACCTTCCACAGAAGCGCATCCGGTGCATCGGAGCTTGATGTATTTCCCAGGCCGGATTTTATTATCACCACCAATCTGGCCTGTGATGCCGCGCAAAAATCATTCTATATACACTCGGTAAAATATGATATTGAAAAAAACTTTTATCTAATAGATGTCCCTTACCGTTATTCAAAGGAATCAATCCGGTATCTGACCGCACAGATAAAAAACATTTGCATGGATATATGTTCTAAAACTGGTAAAAAATTTGATATCTCCATGTTCAAAGAAGTCATCGACCTTTCAAATGAATTCAGAAAATGGGCAATCGAAGTCAGCATTTTAAGAAAGACCCTTGCAAACTATCCCCCTTATTATAATGGCCTGAATTTTATCCTGCCTTTTCATGGGCTTGCAGGGACCAGAGAAGCTGTCATTCTTTATAAACAGATATATAAAGAGTTAAAAAAATATTCAAGCAAAGAAAAGAAAGAAAATTCCAATAAGAACAAGCAGGTTAAAAGAATTCTCTGGCTGCACCTGAAACCTTACTATAGAAATGAAATATTTGATATACTGGACAGGGAAAATTGCAGGGTAGTATTTGAAGAAATAAATCATGTTTACTGGCCCGAACTTGACTATGAAAAGCCTTTTGAAAGTCTGGCCAAAAAAATGCTCTCTCATTTTCTGGCGGGCAGCATTGATAACCGTATTAATGTAATTCTTAAGGCAGCCAGTGATTATAGAGCTGATGGGGCCATTTTATTTTCTCACTGGGGATGCAGACAGAGCAATGGCGGAGCAAGAATTATAAAAGATAGCTTGAAGAAACTAAATATTCCTACACTGGTTCTTGACGGTGATTGTGTGGATCAAAACAATTCCTCACAAGGTCAGGTAAAAACCAGACTGCAGGGATTTATAGAAATTTTAAATTCAGAGCCAAAATAGAAGAAAGGAAACAAATGTATACCTGTGGTATTGACGTAGGTTCGGTTTCAACCGAGGTAGTAATACTGGATAGTAAATATAATAAGATCGCATCTTATGTAATAGCTCCCACTGGCTCTGACAGTAAAAATGCTGCAAGAGAAGCCTTCGACAGTTCTTTGAGGCAGGCGGGTCTCACAGATAATGATGTTAAAGCTATCGTAGCAACCGGTTACGGCAGAATAAATATTCCCTTTGCGGATAAAAATATAACCGAAATAAGCTGTCATGCCCGCGGGGCTATTTCTTTATTTCCTGATTTAAAAACGGTAATAGATATCGGGGGCCAGGACAGCAAGGTCATAAAACTCGAAGGCGGAAACCCCATTGACTTTCTTATGAATGATAAATGTGCTGCTGGAACCGGCCGGTTTCTGGAGGTTATGGCAAGGGCGATGGAAATAAATCTGGAAGAGTTTGCCCCTATTTTTATCAAAACCACCGATAAGGTGGATATAACCTCCACCTGCACTGTGTTTGCCGAATCCGAAATCGTATCGCTAATCGGACAGGGTGTGGATAAAAATAAAATTATAAAGGGTCTTATTTATTCCATTGCGGATAGAATAACATCGATGATTGAAAGATTGGGGCTTGAGGAACCGGTTTGTATGACCGGGGGAGTAGCTAAAAATATGGGTATGGTAAAAGCGCTGGAAGAAAAATTAGGGGTTAAAATAAACATTCCCGATGAACCCCAGATAACCGGAGCACTGGGAGCGGCATATCTTGCCCAGAACATTCATTAATTTCTTTAAATTGCTAATCTCATCCTCCCGACATAAGATTTTACGGTCCGGCTTCATTTCAAAAAAGCTATGATTCTAAAATCTGGATAGTTATCTG
>DATBWS010000016.1:0-7296 GCA_036514675.1 Candidatus Hydromicrobium sp. | reverse complement strand
TGCCTATGCAGATTTTATGACCACTCTCATCCATCCATACCGGAAGAGGCGTTCCCCAGTATCTTTCCCTCGTAAGGGCCCAGTCAACATTGTTCTCCAGCCAGTTTCCAAATCTGCCGTATTTTATATATTCCGGATACCAGTTAATTTCTTCATTGGATTTTAAAAGATCATCCTTTACCTGTGAGGTCTTTATATACCAGCTCTTCCTGGCATAATACATCAACCTGCTGTCACATCTCCAGCAGAAGGGATAGGAGTGCTTTACTTTTTTAATGCTGAAAAGAAGTCCCCTTCCCTTTAAGTCCTCTATTATTTCCGGATTGGCTTCTTCTATGCCCATGCCGGCAAATCCTTCAACCCTCTCTTTAAACTTTCCTTCTTCATCAACCATCTGCACTACCGGAAGGTTGTTTTCCCTTCCCGCATTCATATCATCTTCACCAAAAGCCGGCGCTATATGCACAATGCCTGAACCTTCCTTATCGGATACAAAGTCTCCTCCTATTATCCTAAAAGCGTGGCTGCTTCCGTCCGTATAATCATAAAGCGGCCTGTAGCGGGAAGAAATAAGCTTACTGCCTTTAAGGTTTGCGGTAACCTTATAACCGGTATCCTCTCCAAGGACTTCCGTAAGTAAATTTTTCGCCAGTATCAAATTTTCACCCTTATACTCTACTTCCACATAATCGCAATTCTTGTTTACCGCACCGGCCACATTGGAAATCAGGGTCCAGGGAGTTGTGGTCCATACCAGAAAATAGGTGTTCTCCCTATCGGCATGAGGAAATTTCACTATGACCGAAAAGTCCTCCACTTCGCTATAACCCAGCGCTGTTTCGTGGGACGAAAGTGCCGTTCCGCAGCGTGGACAGTAAGGAACAATCTTATAGTCCTGATATAATAAATTTTTATCCCATATGGTTTTTAAGATCCACCATACGGTTTCAATATACTCATTTTTAAAGGTGAAATAGGCATTATCCATATCCAGCCAGAACCCAATACGCTCGGTAAGTTTCTTCCAGTCTTCCTCATACCTCATAACACTCTGCCTGCAGAGCCGGTTAAATTTTTCAATGCCAATTTCTTCTATTTCCTTTTTTGAATTTATCTTAAGCTCTTTTTCTATCTCCAGCTCTACCGGAAGCCCGTGTGTATCCCAGCCCGCTTTTCTTGGCACATAATAACCCTTCATGGTCTTATATCTTGGAAAAATATCCTTATAGACACGCGACAGGACATGATGCACCCCCGGCGCACCATTTGCAGTGGGGGGACCTTCGTAGAACACGAACCTTTTTTTGCCTTCGGTTTTTTTAAGGCTCTTTTCAAAAATATTGCTGCTTTTCCAGAAATCAAGGATTTTTTCTTCCAGCTTTACCAGATCTACCTGACTGTCAACTTTTTTGAACATAAATCGTACCTTTGTATACTTTCATTTGTAAAAAAACTGACACAGCTACTGACATCGCCAGCTCCCAAAACTGTTTAATAGATTTTATATAATTAGTCTAATTTTGTATAGGGGAAATGTCGTTATCCTCGATAAGTTCCTGAAGAATTTTTGCCGATCTTACAGCCTGAGCTTTATAATGATTGTTAAAATATATGTAGGTTTTTTTGGTGTTTGCCGCCACCTCTTTTACTCCGGGCACCCACTCGCTTAGTTCTTCTCTGGTATAAAGATAATCGTATCTCTGGTAGGAATATTTTGGCTTCCACCAGTTAAGGTCGTTTCTCCCGTGAAATCTGATATATCCAGTACCTGTTGTACTGATGCTGGTAGGGGGAAGCAGTCCTTCCAGCCTGGGCTCGTCCACATTACAGAACCCTATATTTAAGTTTTTTAAATGATTTATAGTTTCTTCTCTCAGCCAGCTTTTATTTCTAAATTCCGCACAGAGTTCCAGGCCTTTAAAATTTTCCCTGACCTGACTTAAATAATCACAGTTGCCTGTGCTGAATTTAAAAGCCCACGGAAACTGCAGCAGTACCGGTCCCAGCCTGTTTTCTTCAATAAAAGGCTGCAGCGAATAAACAAATCTTGCAATATCCTCTTCTTTTGAATCTCTGGTGTGGGTAACACTGCTGTGAGCCTTTACCGAAAAAATAAAATCTCCCTTAACTTTTTTTGCCATGTTCCTGAATATGCTGGGATATGGGAGGCTGTAATAAGTAAAATTTATTTCAACTGTATTGAATACTGTGCTGTAGAAGCTTAATTGGTCTTTTTTGTCCAGTTCCGCAGGATAAAATTCAATGTTCCAATCTGCGTAGCTATATCCTGAAGTTCCAACAAAAACATTTTCCATCAATTTATAAAAACCGGGATATCTCGGTTAATATTTTTTCTTTGGACATAACTCCGATAAGCTTTTTGACTACTTCACCGTTCTTAAACAGCAGTAATGTTGGAATACTGCTTATGCTGTATTTCATAGCGGTTTCCCTGTTATCATCTACGTTAAGTTTTCCAATTTTTAACTGCTCGCTTTTTTCTGCTGCAAGCTTTTCAAGCTCCGGGGCAATTATCTTGCATGGACCGCACCATAAAGCCCAGAAATCCACCAGAACAGGCTTTTCCGAATTAATCACTTCGCTTTCGAAATTGGAATCAGTTAATTGAGAAATGGCTTCAGACATTCTTCTCCTCTTTTCATATTATTATTACAAACCGTGGATTAGATATATTCTATCATCTCTATTTTTTCCACATTTATAAAAACAATTTTCCTTTTAGTCTTATTTCCTCCCATAACCTTGCCGGTTCCACTGATATACTGCACCTCCGCATCACTTACCGGTATAAATTTATTTTTCTGGGAGGTTATGTAATCACTCAGCCTTCCATCTACCAGAGTGAATACCGTACCTTCGACTATAGTAGACTCTGTCTTAATCCTAACTCTTACTTTTTGTTTTTCGATTTTCATTTGCATGGCTTTTAAAACCCCCTAATAATTCTTCAATGATATTATCAAAGCTGTTTTTTTTAGTCAAATAAAATCAATCTTATAATTATAAGTATAAGATGGTAATACATTAAATCAATTTTTATTAAATATTTATATAATTTGTATTGATATTATATTGTAATATACTATAATAACGTATATTAACTGAAAATCAATCTTTAAGGAGGCTAAATGTATAAATGTTTGAAATGCGGAAACACCTATAAATTCATTGGAACAGTAAAAGAAGAGGGAAATGCTTTTATATACCAGAATTCGGATAAGAATACCGATATAAACGATATGGACTCTCTCACCTGGGCTTTCTTAACCTCAGACGGCCAATGGAAATGCTCGCATAATATAAGCAGATGCTTTTACTGCAAATCAAAAAAAATAGGACAATTCTGACCGTCCATAAAATATCAATGCAAGAGTTTGTTGTCTTTTAATGCGTCTCTCACCAGATTACTTGCCCTGAATAGTGATTCAAAGGTACCGGCATCGGTCCACCATCCTTCAAGAATAGAATAAGTCATTGTACCTTTCCTGATGTATTCATTATTAACATCGGTTATTTCAAGTTCACCCCTGCCTGAAGGTTTAAGAGTCTCTATTATTTCAAATACATCACTATCATACATATAAATACCGACAACAGCATAATTGGTTTTTGGTTTTTCAGGCTTCTCCTCGATATTTATTACTCTGCCCCCTTCGATTTCAGCAACCCCAAACCTTTCCGGGTCACTGACTTCCTTTAAGAATATTCTTGCTCCCCTATCCTGCTTTTCAAATTCCTTTACTGCATTTGAGATGTCATCCCTGATTATATTATCCCCGAGTATTACCACCGTTTTATCTTTATCAATAAAATTCTCAGCCAGCCTCAGGGCATCGGCTATGCCACCTTCTCCTTCCTGATAGGTATAGCTTATATCTTTTAGCCCGAACTCGCTGCCATTACCCAGAAGTCTTAAAAAATCCCCGGCATTGTTACCACCGGTAACTATCATTATGTCTTCCAGTCCCGCGTTTACCAGGGTCCTCAAGGGATAGTAAATCATCGGCTTATCGTATACCGGAAGCAAATGTTTGTTGGTGACTTTGGTGCAAGGCATAAGACGGGATCCCAGCCCACCTGCCAGTATAACTCCTTTCATAGTTCCTATATTCACTCTCCTTTAGATAATTAGATAAATCTTTTTATTATATAAAAAATAATAGTTGCTGCGGCAAGCCCGATACAATATATGGCAAATATGT
Source organism: Candidatus Hydromicrobium sp. (assembly GCA_036514675.1). Taxonomy (GTDB): domain Bacteria; phylum Actinomycetota; class Humimicrobiia; order Humimicrobiales; family Humimicrobiaceae; genus Hydromicrobium. The sequence continues at coordinate 3,073 of DATBWS010000016.1, read as the reverse complement.
TTAGATTCTTTTTTTTGGTTAAATAAACAATGAATCTTATGGCAAACAGCCCTGCCAGATAAGAAAAGAAAAAACCTGTTATAAGGTTTCGAACTACGTGTAGGTTATCACCAAAAATAATACCGGAGGAACGGTAAAGTTCAAATATAAATGAACCGAAAATAACCGGAATTGAAAGTAAAAATGAAAATCTGACTGCCTCACTTCTCTTTACTCCAAAAAACCGGGCAAAGGATATAGTGGCACCTGCTCTTGAAACTCCGGGTAAAATAGCTATAGCCTGCCCAATTCCGGTCATCACTGCTATAAAAAGATTAAATCTTACTTTTTTTGTGCTGCCGCTGCCTTCAACCCCGATCTCTCCGACCAGTCCGCTTCGCCTGGCTTCTTTGCTTCTGCTGAAAGGATATCTGTCGTCCCGGCTATTCCGTCTATCCCGTCTATCACGGCCTTTAGAAAACCTGCTTTCAACATAGGTTCCCCTCAGTTCACCCAGCCATAGAAATAATGCAGTAACCAGTAAAAATGCCGCTACTGCCATGGGCTTGCTGAATAAACTCTCCACATACTCATCCAGGAAATACCCCACAGCAGCGGCGGGAATAGTGGCTACGATTAATAGGATACCAAGCTTAAAATTACCGGAAGACCTCTCTTTCCTTATAAAAATACCTAAAATCACCGCTTTTATTATTTTGAAGATTTCTCTATGTAAAATAGTAACCACCGCAGCAAGCGTGGCGAAATGAACCGTTACTATAAAGTAAAGGGGTGGATAATCCCAGTTAAAAAAATAGGGGAAAACTACCAGGTGACCGGAACTGCTTATGGGAAAAAATTCAGTAATGCCCTGAATTATACCTAAAACAATTGACTGTATTATGCTCAACTTATATAATAGTTAAAATTTTATTTAAATAATTTATAATTAGTTTTTAAATATAGCATAAAATAATTAAAAATAAAAAATTGTTATGGACTCATCAAGTTTCTTTGAATTTTTATCACCGAGGATAGCCACCTTTTTTACAGCTATGACTCCTATAGGTGAACTCCGCGCATCTATCCCTATTGCACTTTCGGCATATGGAATGAACATTTATGAGACTTTTATAATATCGGTGCTGGGAAATATGATCCCGGTAATTGCCATATTATGGATTCTGGAGCCAGTATCAAAATTCCTTATGAAGAGATTCAAGACCGCCAACAGATTTTTTACCTGGCTCTTCAATTATACCAGAAGGCGCCATTCAAAAAGATTTGAAAAATATGAGGGTTTTGCACTTGCAGTATTTGTAGGAATACCGCTTCCGGTTACCGGCGGCTGGACCGGAGCATTAATTGCTTTCGTTTTCGGTATACCCCCTAAAAGAGCTCTACTTGATATATTTATCGGAGTGTTAATGGCCGGAGTAATTGTAACCATAGTTTACCAGACGGTAGGTTACGTAAGATTTATCATTGCCGGCTAAATATGCCGAAGCCAAAGCTTCAACCTTCTATATAAGCCTTACCTGAAAAATTCTTTGAATTTTTATTTACTTAAAAAAAATTATGACCGGTAGACCGGCAATTTGAATAAAGACTATTTCCCGCTAATTGTTATATCTCTTACCAGAAGCGAAGGGCTTCCTACATATCCTCCCACTGGGATAAACTTGAGGTCATTTCCTACCTTTTTAATGCTCTTGCAGAAACTTAAAATATCGGTGGCAATAGTTACTTCTTTTACCGGCTGTTTCAGGCTGCCGTTTTCTATCCATATTCCTTTAGCCCCCATGCTCATCTGTCCTGAAATGGGATTGACACCCGAATGCAGCCCTATTATATCTATAATATAAAATCCCCTGTCAATATCACCCAGAAGCTTGCTAAAATCGATATCCGAAGGTTCCATATAAAAGTTTGAAATACCTACTTCCGGTGTGGAGCGGTAGGAAGCTCTTGCCGCATTGCCCGTTGACCGGGTTTTATCTTTTCTTGCGGTATAGGTATTATATAGATAAGTTTTAAGATATCCCTTTTCAAACACGCAAGTTTTACCTTTAATGACCCCTTCCCCGTCAAAGGGTCTGGAAGATAAGCCATCCGGTATGGTCCCATCATCGAATATATTCACATCTATGGAAAATATCTTCTGCCCTATTTTTCCTTCGAAAAGTGATTTTCTTTTTTGCACTGAATCCGCGGTAATGCTTCCGGCAATAATACCCAGTAACTGCGCCGAAACAACCTGATCCAGAAGAAGGTCCGCTCTCTGTGATTTAATTTTTTCCCCTCCCAGGATCGAAACGGATCGGCTTGCCGCTTTCTGTGCAACTTCTTCCAGATCAAGGTCAGCCGGCGTACGGCCGCAGCCGAAGAAATCACCGGTAGAAGTATCTCCTTCCTTTTTGGAAATTGCACTTACATAAATTAAACAGGTGGTTGTTTTATATTTATCGCAAAATCCGGCCGAGTTTAAAATCGCCGTTTCATAAATACTGTCGTGGTATATAACATTGTCGATGTCAACAATTCTGGCATCTTTACTTTTGGTTAGAATCTCCAGTTTCTTTGCCAGTTCAACCTTACTTTCTATATCGTATTCAAGAAAATCCTCACGGAATAGCGACCGGTCATCTATAAGTTTCTGTTTAAAGACGAATTCTTCCTCCCTGGGCAGGTAATTATAATCTTCTCTGCTGGTAATCTTGCAGTTGGATACTGCCTTCCGGATACAATCCTCAATACTGCTTTCTTCAAGTACGGTGGTATATGCATATCCTATTGACCTGTCCTTAAAAATTCTGATGCCCACACCAATAGAATCCGAAAACGATAGTGTTTCTATTTTTTCTTTAAAAATTTCTATTTCATTTTCTACGGAGCTCGCTGCAAAAACCTCGAATTCATCCACCTTATGTTTATTTATTCTAAAAGCGGCATCTTTGCATATACTTATTAACTTACTGTCTCTGATTTTATACTTCTTATGATCCTGCATCCTAATCCTTTATGCCTCCTACAGTAATCTTATCCACTTTTATAGTCGGCTGGCCCACTTCGTTTGAAATCAACTGGTCATTCT
>DATBWS010000015.1:0-8117 GCA_036514675.1 Candidatus Hydromicrobium sp. | reverse complement strand
TATCCGGAAGGTGAGCCTGGTCAAGCACTGCGCCGCTGTAATTATGGGCATATTTATATCCCTTGCCGTATCCTATTTCCTTCATAAGCTTTGTTGGGGCATTTCTTATGTGATAAGGGACCGGAAGCGATCCAAACTCTTCTACATCTGATTTTACCCTGTTATAAGTCATATAAAGGGAATTGCTTTTTGGAGACAGTGCAAGGTAAATCACTGCTTCTATTATGGCCAGATATCCTTCCGGAGGTCCTATGAATTCAAAACTCTGTTTGGCTGAAATTGCAACCTGCAGCGCATTGGGATCCGCAAGTCCCACATCTTCGGAAGCGAACCTGACCATTCTCCTTATGATATATAACGGATCTTCGCCGCCTTCAAGCATTCTCACTGTCCAGTATACTGCTGCATCGGGATCGCTGTCCCTTAAGCTCTTATGAAGAGCCGAAATAAGGTTGAAATGTTCTTCACCGCTTTTATCGTAGAGAAGCGCTTTTCTCTGGATTATATTTTCGATTAAAGGTGTATCTATTACCATGACTTTTTGCTTGTTCTCTCCGGAACGGGCGTTTACTGCAAGTTCGAGTATATTATAGGCAATCCTCGAATCACCGTCGGAGGACCTGGCTATAAAATCAATAGTATCCTGGCTGATTTTTATATTGTATTTCTCCAATCCTCTCTCGCTGTCGCTTAAAGCTCTCTTTATAAGAATTTTTATGTCTTCAATAGAGAGTTTGTACAGCACAAAAGTTTTGGTTCTTGATAGAAGTGCAGGATTTACTTCAAAAGACGGATTTTCGGTGGTGGCCCCCATCAAAATTATAGTGCCGGTTTCAACGAAAGGAAGAAATGCATCCTGCTGTGCTTTATTAAAGCGGTGAATTTCATCTATAAATAATATGGTTTTTATATTGTGCTCCTTCTTATTATATTTAGCTACTTCCATTATTTCTTTTATTTGCTTTATTCCCGAAGTCACTGCAGAAAAGGAGATAAACCTGCTTTTGGTTCTCTCGGCAATAATTTTTGCCAGAGTAGTTTTTCCGGAGCCGGGAGGACCCCAGAATATTATTGAATAAAGCCTATCATTTTCAATAATTTCCCTTAAAATTTTACTCTTTCCTACCAGATGCTCCTGACCTACAAATTCTTCCAGAGTGTGAGGTCTCATTCTATCGGCAAGGGGCACGCCGGATGTATCAGGCGGCTGGTTGGTTTTAATTTTTTCAAATAAAGTCATATTATTTTTTTTATCTTTTATTTGCGTTTTAACCTTCGATTAATTTAATGTAAAGATTTCTGTTTCTGGGGCCATCGAATTCACAAAAATATATGCCCTGCCAGGTTCCCAGTACCAATCTGCCCCTGTCAATGATTACGCTTAAAGATGATCCTACCACTGTGGATTTTACATGAGAATCGGAATTTCCCTCAAGGTGGGAATAATTTTCTCCTGCAGGTATGAGTTCGCTTAATTTGGAGTTGATATCAAGCTGCACAGTAAAATCAGCGTTTTCATTTATAGTAATTCCTGCTGTGGTATGGGGAACAAATAGACAGCACAGGCCACTTCCTATATTATGTCTTGTAATAAAACCGGTAATCCTTTCTGTAATATCTACCATTTCTATCCGGCTTGAAGTTTTAACAGTAAGAGTTTCAAACATCCTTTTCCTTTCTAATCTTATGATTATAGAAATTATAGTTAAAAAATAAGTTTTTATAAAGCTGCCGCTATTTTTAAGTTGATAACAATTGACATATATTTAATAATTCTATTAAATGATATCGGAATGGAAGAAGGCCTATTTTAGGAAAACTTTTCATCATCATAATGGACGGAAGGAAATAATGCCCGTAAAGAAATATAAAGTGGTGGGTATCGGTAATGCTATTGTTGATGTTCTGGCTAACGTAGAGGATGATTTTCTCCATAAATATAATCTTAAAAAAGGGATGATGAGAATTGTTGATGAATCCGAGGTAAAAAAGCTTCATACACGCGTTAACATAGTAAAGGAAGTTTCCGGGGGCTCGGCTGCAAATACAATTGCCGCACTGTCATCTCTGGGTAACCCTGTAGCTTTTATTGGTAAAGTCAGAGACGATCTGCTGGGGAAAACTTTTGAAAAAGGGCTTGAGGAGCTTGGAGTCAACTACTGCACACTTAAAGCTGGCAGCGGACAGCCTACGGCATGCTGTGTAGTACTGACCACACCGGATGCGCAGAGGACCATGAATACTTACCTGGGTATATCAGGGTCCCTGGGCCCTGAAGATATTGACGGAACAGTTATTTCGCAGTCAGAAATTATATACATGGAAGGATATCTGTGGGATAGCGATGGGGCCAAAAAAGCATTCAAAAAAGCGATAAAAATTGCCAGTGAGACAGGTGGAAGGGTTGCTTTGAGTCTGTCCGATTCTTTTTGTGTAAGACGCCATCGCATCGAATTTTTGAACCTGATCGAAAATTATGTAAATATTCTTTTTGCCAATGAAGAAGAAATTAAATCATTATTTAAAACCAGTAAGCTGGAAACAGCAATCTCCCGGTGCAGGGAAATGAAAAATATCTGCGTAATTACCCGGTCGGAAAAAGGATCGGTTATTGTATTCGATGATAAGATACAGACGATACCGCCGGAACGAAACATAAATGTGATCGATTCCACCGGTGCCGGTGATCTTTATGCGGCAGGATTTCTTCACGGCCTGATTAAAGGTAAGAATCTTGAAGCCTGCGGGAAAATAGGAAGTATAATTGCGGCTGAAGTCCTCGGTCATTTTGGGGCCCGTCCGGAAGTTTCTCTGATCGAGCTGGTAGAAAGCAGAGGTTATTAATTTTATATTTATATGGTGATGAAATATATTTAAGTCAAGTAAGAAAGGAAAAATATGACTGGTAAGCCAAAAGCTGATGTCGGCGTATTCGGAGGTTCAGGATTTTACTCGTTTCTGGAGAAAGCGGAGGAATATGAGATTGATACTCCCTATGGTGCCCCTTCGGACAAAGTGACAATCGGTATGCTGGAGGGGAAAAGGGTCGCTTTTATGCCCCGCCATGGAAGGAATCATAATCTACCTCCGCATAAAATCAACTACAGGGCAAATATTTATGCGATGAAAAAAATAGGCGTAAAGCGTATCTTTGGTCCCTGTACCTCCGGAAGTTTGCAGCCGTATGTAAAACCGGGACAGTTTGTGATATGTGACCAGTTTGTGGATAGAACCAGGGGAAGAATCGACACTTTTTACGATGGTCCGAAGACCATCCATATAGCTATGGCTGAACCATATTGTCCCGTTTTGAGGAAAGTTGTAATCGAGAGTGCCAGGGAGCTCGATATAGACTACTATCCCACAGGCACCGCGGTCATTATCCAGGGTCCGAGATTCAGTACAAAGGCAGAGAGCAGATGGTATTCGGGGCAGGGATGGGAAGTCATAACTATGACCCAGTATCCGGAAGTGTATCTTGCCCGGGAGCAGGAAATATGTTATGTGAATATTTCTCTCATCACTGACTATGATGCAGGACTGGAAGGTCATCCGGAGATAAAACCGGTAACCATCGGTGAAGTGGTAAGAGTCTTTAAAGAGAACAATGAAAAGGTAAGAAGCTTGCTTTTTAAAGCAATTTCGAAGGTTCCTGACAGGAGGGACTGTATCTGTTCCCACGCGTTAAAAGATGCTGGGGTTGATTAGGAAGTAATTTAAGCTTACTGGAGTCTGGTAATTTTTATTTAGTGCGATAAAAAGTTATATAAAGAAACAGGGATGAAACAGGGGTGATTTATGAAGTTGGTAGGGGATATAGAAATTAAAAATTTAGAGAAATTAAGAAGCGGTAAAGTCAGAGAAATGTTCGGATTCGGTAGCGAAATTTTGATAGTGACCACGGATAGAATTTCCGCTTTTGACTTTATTTTACCTACTCTCGTTCCTTTAAAAGGCATAATTTTAAATAAGATTTCGGTTTTCTGGTTTAATTATTTAAAAAGTATAATCGATAATCATCTGATCGAGGTTGATATAGAAAAGTTTCCAAAATTTTTAAAGAGATATAAAGATACTCTGGCCGGCAGATCGGTTATAGTAAAGAAAGTAAAAATTTACCCGGTTGAATGTGTTGTCCGTGGGTATATAACCGGTTCCGGCTGGGAAGAATATAAGAAGACCGGTATGATAGGAGATTTGAAATTACCACCCAACCTTTCCAAATACGACCGGCTGCCGGAGGCCATATTTACTCCCACCACAAAAGAAGTTTCCGGCCATGATGTGGCCATTACCATAAATAAGGCTAAAAAAATATTCGGTACCAAAATAATAGATTTTTTAAAGGAAAAAAGCATAGAACTTTACCTGAAAGCTTCTGAATATGCCTTAAGGCAGGGTATAATAATTGCGGATACAAAGTTCGAGTTTGGCGAAACGGATGACGATAAGATAATACTGGCCGACGAGGTTCTAACCCCAGATTCATCCAGATTCTGGCCCCTGGATGAATATATGCCCGGGAGGGACCAGAAAAGTTTTGATAAGCAGTATGTCAGGGATTACCTGCTCGGCACGGATTGGGATAGAAAATCGATTCCTCCCCCTCTGCCTTCCGATGTGGTGGAAAAAACATCCAATATGTATATTTCTGCCTATGAAAAAATAGTGGGAGAAAAATTTAAAATATAAGCCTGTAAATACCACAAAATGCAAACCCGATAGCACTGGAACACTGGAAAATAAATCAGAATAAATCAGATAAGCGCAACTGTAAACTATAAATAATTTTTATTCAGATACAGACTGGCTTCCACAGGAATTAACGTATACATTACCCTGAAGAACGGGAACATCTTTTGCTGAAAACCAAAAATATCCCTCCAGAACAAGGTCAATCTGAATCACATATATACCTTTATGGGTTATATCATTTATTAATACTTCTACAAAAACGCTTTCACCGGGTTCTACATTATCCAGGAGGAGAGTTCTTGTGGTATTATCATAATCTTGATAATCTACATCCTGGCCATAATAATGATAACCAACTCTAACTGAATCGTTTCCATCACTCTTCCAGGTAAAATCAGAAGTATTTGTAATTTCAATTTTTATATAATTATCACTATCTGTGCATAAAAAAGAAGGTATATAACCTTTTATTTCGGCTCCAAATTGAGCACTTTCATAGTCTACCGTTTCAGTTACTTCTTCTGATTCTTCTAATTCTTTAATTTCTTCTTCGTCCACATCTATTTTTTCAGTTACCGAAGGAGTACAGGCAAAAAGTGTTAAAATTAAAAATATCGATATCATGCTTATCATTAACATACTGATGGCCGGTGTTTTAAATCTCATATTTTTTCCCTCGCTTTTTCTTTTATTTAGTGCTATCCGGTGATTTATTGATAGCTTATTATAAATTAAATCTTTTATTTTTTGAATAAAAGAAACAAAATATATATAATGTTAGTTAATTATTTTTATAACAAGTCCAGGGGGTTATTATGACACCGTTAGAGATAGTAGGCCTGGTTGCAATAATTTTAATTTCTGCTTTTGCGATAGCAGCGATAATTATAGCTGTACCTTTATTCAAATTAATAAACAAGATTAAATTCATGGCAGGAAAATTGAATGAAAGCCTGATTCCGGCTGTGGAGAAACTAAATGATGCCGTGACCGGCCTGAATACCGAAATCAGTTCAATAGCTGATCTTACACAGAGTGTCAGTTCAATAGTGGAGCAGCTGGAAAAGGTCATAAGGCTTGCCCGGATTCTGATAACCAGCCCTATAATTAAAATAATAAGTGCTTCAGCGGGACTTTTCAGCGGTCTTTCAAAGTCAAAACCCAGCGCTGAAGGTGAGAATAAGGAGGATGAAAAATGAATACGGAAAAAGAAAAAAGCGGCGGAAAAAATAACTTTTTAGGAATGTTTACCGCACTTATGGTTGGTCTATCTGCAGGTTTTATAGCGGGAGTTTTACTTGCTCCGAAATCAGGGAAGGAAACCAGAAAGCAGATAAAGGAAAAAAGCGAGGAGTTGATAGAAAAGAGTAAAGAAGGTTTCGATATGTTTACAGGAAAAGCCAGGGAATATGTAGATAAGAGTAAAATCAAACTGGCGGAAATGAAAAGTAAGGGAGAAGAATTTGTCGAAAGAGGCAAGGAAAAAATAGTGGATATATCCAGGGTTATAGGTTCCAGAGCCGGAGAAGTCAAAAAGAAAATAGAGAAAGTGGTTGAAAAAGGAAAAAACGCTGCAAAGAAAGTTGAAGACGACCTGTCCTAGATAGGAAACCGGATTATATTGATTGAGAATAGACTCACCAAAAAGATCTTAAATATATTACTGGGAAATGGTGCTGATTTTTCGGAAATTTTTATTCAAAAAAGAGTTTTCAATAATATACGGCTGGAGGATAGTAAAATTGAAAACTCCAGCAGCGGCTATGAATTGGGCTGCGGACTGAGATTGTGGGTTGGCGACAGCACTTTTTATGCTTATGTAGATTCACTTGAGGAGGGCAAATTACTGAATGCGGCAAAGGTTCTAAGTTCTGCAATAAACGGAAGCAATTCTCTTAAGGTTTTAGACCTTACCGAAACCAAAAGTTCTTACGGCACAGATATAAAGAAATTTCCTGACCAGATTCAACCGGCTGATAAAAAAAATATCCTTGAACTGATCGATCGGAGTTCCAGGGATTTTAGTCCAGCCATAATTCAGGTTACATCCACTCTTTCCGATGCCGAGGAAGAAATATATATTGCAAATTCTTATGGCGCCTTTTCATTCGAAAAAATGGTAAAAACTTTTTTAGCGGTAAATGTAGTAGCTAAAAAAGGAAAAGAAATAAGGACAGGTTATAAATCACTGGCCAGATCAAGCGGTTATGAAGCATTTGATTTCAAAAGACCCGGGGACCTTGCCCGTGAAGCTTCCGGGATTGCAGTTAATATGCTGGATGCGGTAGGTGCGCCTGCAGGCGAGCTTCCGGTGGTAATAGGACCGGCATTCGGCGGAGTTATTTTTCATGAAGCCTGCGGTCATGGACTGGAAGCAGATGCTGTGCTTAAGAATGCTTCGGTATTCAAGGATAAAGTGGGAAAAAAGATTGCAAGCGATATAGTAACTGCTATTGATGACTCTACACTGGAATACCGGTGGGGTTCCTATAAATTCGATGGGGAAGGTTTCCCTTCTTCACGGACGGTGCTAATAAAAGATGGAATTTTACAAAATTATATTTATGACCTGCGAACATCCAAAAAGTTAGGGGCGAAGCAAACCGGGAACGGCAGAAGGCAGTCTTTCAGAAATGTTCCTCTTGCGAGAATGAGCAACACCTTTATTGACGGAGGAGACGAGAATCCGGATTCGATTATAAAATCTGTAAATAAAGGTATATACGCCAGGGAATTTGCCGGCGGCCAGGTTGATCCGGCAACGGGAGATTTTGTTTTTGGAATAAGCGAAGGTTACCTTATAGAGAATGGCAAAATAAGTTTTCCCATAAAAGATACCACAATAATTGGGAACGGTCCGGATGTTCTTAAAAGGATCGAGGCGGTGGGGAACAATCTGGATTTTGCTCCCGGCTTTTGCGGGAAGAATGACCAGTTAATTTCAAACGAGGTAGGCCAGCCGACTATAAAAGTGGATAAGATTACTGTAGGAGGCATAAAGGATTAGGATGCAGGATCATAAGAAGTATAAAATCAGAGACAGTCAGTTAATAAGTATATGCAAGGATGCCGCTTTTAGAATAAATAAACATAAAGTGGATGAGTTTGAGATTTTTACAGCGAGCTCCGTAGAAAATGAAATAGAAATTTTTAAAGGAAAAATAGAAACACTATCATTTTCGGATTCTATTGGTGTGGGCATCAGAATTTTTAAGGACAGGTCAATAGGATATGCATATACCACCGTACTTGAAGAAAGCAGTATTGAGGACTGTATCCGGAAGGCAGTATCCAACTGCAGGATTACCAGCAGAGAAGATTATAATTATCTGCCCAGAGAGGAAGAATTCGTCTTTAAACAGAAACTTATAGATGACCGGTCGTTATTCCGAGAGGATTTTCTTGATTACGATATAGAAAGA
>DATBWS010000014.1:0-18217 GCA_036514675.1 Candidatus Hydromicrobium sp. | reverse complement strand
CTAAAAGAAGGAATGGTCACCTCTATGGTATTATCCCTTACTATATTGTCAATTTTTAATTTTGTAAGAATCCCGGATATCAAATCTTTATCAATATCCTTTCCCAGAGTCTGGCTGACTTTACCTACTCTTAAATTAATCTTTCTTTTCCGGTCTGCTCCCTTATAATTATCATATATACATTCTTCTGTCTTAAGACCGGTTACTTTTTTCAACAAGTCTTCAAACCTTTCAATCGCAAACACCGTAAGCATCGGATCGATTTTTTTCTCAAACCTGTTTGAAGCTTCCGACCGCAGTCCGATTTTTTTAGAGGTTTTCATTATAGAAGGTCCGTAAAAATTTGCGGATTCCAGCAGCACATTTTTTGTATCCTTATTTATTTCTGTATCTTTTCCGCCCATTATACCGGCAATTGCCACTGCTTTTTTTTCGTCGGCTATTACCAGCGCATCTTCATCCAGGATTCTTACGGAGTCGTCGATTGTTTTTATCTTCTCATTTTTAGCTGCTTTTCTCACAATAATTTTATCTGAATACAACTGGTCCTTATCAAAAGCATGCATTGGCTGACCGGTTTCCAGCATAACATAATTGGTGAGATCGACAATCAAATTAACCGGTCTTACATCACACAGGATAAGTCTATTTCTAATCCATTGAGGTGACTCGATATCCGGTATGTTTCTAAAAATTTTTGCAGAATAACGAGGACAAAGAACATAATCATTTATTTCAATAACAAATTTTGAACCCACATTCAGCTTTTTTTTAAAATCATAACGGGGAATTATAAGTTTTGTGTCAGTTAAAGCACTGATTTCTCTGGCAATTCCTATCACGCTAAGGCAGTCAGGCCTATTGGGTGTGATTTCCAGTTCCAGAACAATGTCATTTAGGCCGACCGATTTTGAGAAATCATCACCTATTTTACAACTACTATCCAGGATCATTATACCTTCCGATTCGGAAGAGAGGCCCAACTCCATTTCGGAACACATCATTCCTTCGGAAATCTTTCCCCTTATCTTGCTCTTTTTTATCGTAACATCTTTTATCTTCACCCCGGGAAGTGCTAAGGCAACTTTGTCTCCCTTTTTAAAATTTTTAGCTCCGCAGACTATATCCAGCTTTCTTGATCCTATATCGACTTTACATAAAGATAATTTATCGGCATCCGGATGGGTAGAGAAATCAATAATCCTTCCCACAATTATATCTTTATACCTGCCACCTATATATTCAACCTTTTTTACCTCAGTTCCGCTCATAGTCAGAGCATTGGCAATGTTTTCAGGTTCAAGCCTGCCTGTATCTAAAAATTCACCTATCCAGTTTAATGTTACTTTCAATCTCTAAATTTCTTTCTTTTAAATATCCTCTTATGATATGTTTTCTAATAAAATAACAAATATATATTAGATTACAGATATATAAGAAGTTAAAATTGATTGATAAATCTCAAATCACTTTCAAAAAACAGCCTTAAATCATCAATACCATACTTTAACATGCAAATTCTCTCTATTCCCATTCCAAAGGCAAAACCGCTTATTTCTTCAGGATTATATCCTACATATGAATACAGATTAGGATCCACCATTCCAGCACCCAGAATTTCCAGCCATCCGGATTCCGAACATACTCTGCACCCTTTACCACTGCATATATTACAGGAAACATCAACTTCAGCACTCGGTTCCGTAAACGGAAAATAATGAGGCCTGAATCTCACTTCTCTGTCTCTTCCAAAAATTTCATGGGCAAATGTTTCAAGTGTCCATTTAAGGTTACCGAAATTTATTCCTTTATCTATAACCAGACCCTCTACCTGAGTAAACATAGGAGTGTGTGATACATCATAATCTCTTCTATACGCTTTTCCCGGCGCTATTATCAGTAAAGGCGGTTTATGGCTTTCCATATATCTTATTTGAACCGGCGATGTATGAGTCCTGAGCAGTATGGTTTCAGAAATAAAGAATGTATCATGTAAAGATCTGGCAGGGTGGTCTGCAGGAGTATTCAATGCCTCAAAATTATAATAATCAGTTTCTACTTCAGGTCCTTCTGCGATTTCGAATCCCATACCAATAAAAATTTCTTCGATTTCTTCAATAACCTGAGAAATGATGTTCTTTTTTCCAGGCCTGACAATTCTTCCATGTAACGATAGATCTATATTCTCTTTCTTTAATTTATTCTCATGTTCAATGCCTTTAAAAAATTTTTCTTTCTCCAGGATATCAGATTCTATTTTATTTCGTGCAGTATTGGATTTTTTACCGACAATCGGTCTGATATTATCGGGTAAGCTTCCAATATTTTTTAAAGTATTGATTAAAAAACTTTTTTTTCCGATATACTTTGTTCTTATCTTCTCAAGTTCACTTAGATCTTTTACCGTTTCCAGCTCTCTCCCAAAATTGCTTAGCTCTGTTTCTATTTTTTTTTCCATCCGGTCTGTTATTTTTTCTTTTTCGCTCATAATCTTATGCTATTTGCTTCTTTGCAATTTCAGTTAATTTTTGAAAAGCATTGGGGTCGTTTACTGCCATCTCTGATAGCATCTTCCTGTTGATATCGATACTTGCTTTCTTAAGTCCATTTATGAATTCATTATATGAAACCCCATTAATTCTTGCTGCAGCATTGATTCTTGTAATCCACAATCTTCTGAAATTCCTTTTGTTATTTTTCCTGTCCCTGTACGCATAGCTCATTGACTTGAGCAATTGTTCTTTGGCAATTTTATAACTTCTGCTTTTAGAACCGTAATATCCCCTTGCTTCTTTCAATACTTTTTTATGTTTTTTTCTTTTAACCTGTCCTCTTTTAACTCTGGTCATTTAAATCACACCTTCCTTATCTGGCTAATAGCCTTCTTACTTTTTTCCTGTCAGAAGCGGATACTTCCTGCATTTTTCCTAACCGTCTTTTTCTTTCAGCATTCTTTTTAGTCAGAATATGACCTTTGCATGCCTTTTTCCTTAGAATCCTCCCGCTACCGGTAATTTTAAATCTTTTGGCTGCCCCTTTATGAGTTTTAATTTTCGGCATAATAATATCCTTCCAATTAGACTTTTTAAGATTATTATTTTATTTTTAAACTGGCGCTAAAATCGTAATTATATTGTACCCATCTAATTTGGGTTCTAATTCCATTACGCCTTTGTCTTTTAATTCTTCTATCAATTTATTCAGCATATTTATCCCCAGTTCTTTATGTACGATCTCCCTGCCTCTGAACATAACCGTAATTTTCACCTTATAGCCGCTTTTCAAGAATTTTTCTATTTGCCTCTTTTTAGTGTTAAGATCGTTTGTGTCTATTTTTGGCCTTAATTTTATTTCTTTTACAATAATCTGGGATTGCTTTTTTTTCTTTAATTTTTCTGATATCTCCAGCTGATATTTATATTTTCCGTAATCCATTATTTTGCAGACAGGTGGATTGCTTTTAGGTGAAACTTCAACTAAATCCAGCCCCCTTTCTTCGGCAGTTTTTAATGCTTCTTTTACCGGAATTACTCCGATCTGACTGCCATCTTCTGCAATCAACCTGACATCCGGTACTCTAATCTGCTCGTTTATATGAATTCTTCTGTTATCTTCGAAGTTACACCTCCATAATAATTTTTGAAAAAAAATAGGCAGATAAATCATCTACCTATTAATTTAAATTTAAATTTAAAAATAAATAACCAAATTAACAGGTTTACAAAACCGCCATCTGGTGAGAAATAGATGATTTCTACTTATTTTTCTTATTCTTTCTATTTTTTTAACAATTTTATATTATTAACTTCGGAATTATACTAATTATTAATTATTTTGTCTATACTGCTGCTTCTCCCTCTTCTTCTGGAACATATTCATCTTCCCATACTTTATCAGCAATTTCCTTATAATCGCTGGCATACCTATCAAGGGGTTTTGCCAGGCAGCCAATAACTGTCTCCGCTCCGTCATGTGTGGGGTAAGCGCCGGTTTCAGCGATTATATCTCTTAAAATATGGGGATTATCTATTATGCAGCATGGTCTTAAATGATTTTTTGTATAAGGCTGTCTTTTCCTGAATCCATTAAAGAAGTTCGAATTCAGAACTTCTATAAGACTCTTCTCTTTTATATTATCAGCCGCAAAGTGTACGAAAACGCATGGTTCAACATCTCCGTTTACATTTATATGTAAATAATTTTTACCACCAGCCATACAGCCATTTACCAGTGGTCCATCGTTCCAGAAATCAGCTATCACTATCTTATTATTCTTCCTTACTTCCTGAATCCTTTCTCTTCTGTAGTCTCTTTGTTCCGGAGTGGGCATAAGTTCCATATCTGGTTCTTTACCTATTGGAATATAATTAAAATACCATCCTACAAATGCCCCTTTTTCTATAAATAAATCAATAAATTCATCGCTCACCACCAGATCATTGTTATCCCTGGTGGCAGTTACGGAAAACCCAAACAGCACCCCATTGTCATTCAGGGCATCCATTGCTTTCATAATTCTTTTCCATGCTCCCCTGCCTCTCCTCATATCAGTTTCCTTTTCAAAACCTTCCACACTTATGCAGGGAACCGCATTTCCAAGTTCTGCCAGTTTTTTTGCAACTTTATTATCTATTAATTGGCCATTTGTATAGATCTGGAAAAATGAATCATTATGCCTTTCCAGAAAGTCATATAATTTATTCCAGCAGAATGGTTCTCCTCCGGTAATAACAAAAAAGTAAAGCCCTATGCTATTCGCTTCATCTATTACCCTGCTGCAAATATCATATGGAAGGTCCTTCTTTCTGGAATACTGCCATGCATAGCATCCATAGCATTTCAGATTGCACTTCATAGTAGGACTTATTACCAGAATATTGGGTGGATTAAAACCGTATTTTTTGGTAAAAGCAAGTCTCCTGGGCTGACCCTGTATCATCGCATTATTTATTAAGTTCATAACTACTTTTTCTCTAACCTGGGGAGATATCCTTGAAGCTTGCATCTTCAGATTTATAAGTAAATTCTCCAGAAAATCCCTTTCTTCTTTTTTCTTGAGCTTGTATACCCGGCCCTTAATCAATGAAAGCCATCTTTCATCAGAAATTTTGGGGAGTACTTTTAATACACCCCTTATGGCTGTCTTCGTGGTGTATAACTTCACTCTTTCCTTCAATGTCATTTTACATGCCCCCTGATAGATTAATAAGTAATCTTATAAGCTGTTATATATTTGAATCAGTATCTCAAGAGTGTTTATGTTAAATTATAAAAATATTTTTTTAAAAAATAAAGATAAATATAATTTTAGTCCTAATAAATTTTCTTTTTATTTTCTATAACATCTTTTAATTCACCGGTAAAATCCGAAAGTTTTATTTCCTTCATATCACCGCCAATTTTTTTTCTTACGGTAATGGTCCCGGTCTTTTCTTCGTTTTTCCCGATTATAATCATATAAGGTATTTTTTTAACCTCTGCCTGCCTTATCTTTTTATTTAATGACTCTACTCTGTTATCAATCTCTACTCTAAAACCTTTTATTTTAAGATAATCATATACTTTTTTGCCATAATCATAAAATTTTTCTGAAATTGGCAGTATTACGATCTGCTGCGGTGCCAGCCATGGGGGTAAATTCCCGCTGTACTGCTCAAGGAGTATACCTACAAATCTTTCAATACTTCCTAAAACAACCCAATGGATCATTACTGGCCTATGTTTTGCATTGTCCTCTCCCATATATTCAATATCAAATTTCTCCGGCATAGCAAAATCAAGCTGTATGGTACCGCACTGCCATGTTCTTCCCAAACAATCCTCAATATGAAAATCAATCTTTGGACCATAGAAGGCCCCTTCCCCTTCATTTATCATATATTCAAGTCCCTTGCTCTCAATTGCTTCCCTTAATATAGTCTCTGCTTTTTCCCACATCCGGTCCGTGCCTATTCTTTTTTCAGGCTTTGTTGAAAGTTCCAGATAGTATTTATTAAAGCCAAAAATCTTATATACGCGGTCAACCAAACCTATTATCTTTGATACTTCTTCTTCTGCCTGTTCTTCCATACAGAATATATGAGCGTCATCCTGAGTGAAGCTTCTTACCCTGAATAATCCATGCAAAACTCCGGATTTCTCGTGCCGGTGAACCAGTCCCAGTTCGGCTATCCTTATAGGCAGCTCTTTATATGAGTGCTGGTTTGACCTATATACTATAATTGCGCCCGGGCAGTTCATAGGTTTTATTGCATAATCATCTTCATCAATTTTTACAAAATACATATTTTCTCTGTAATTATCCCAGTGTCCTGAAGTTTTCCACAGCTGGCTGCTCAGGATAATCGGCGTTTTTATTTCTTCATAACCTTCCTTTACATGTTCCTCTCTCCAGTAATCCAGAATAGTGTTTATTAGCACCATTCCTTTTGAATGGAAAAATGGGAATCCTGGGGCTTCATCATGAAAACTAAAAAGGTCTAAATCTTTTCCTATTTTACGGTGATCGCTTCTTTTTGCTCTTTCCAGTCTATCCAGATGTTTTTTCAATTCTTCCCTGCTAAAAAATGAAGTTCCGTATATCCTCACCAGCATCTTATTTTTTTCACTTCCCCTCCAGTAAGCACCGGCAACACTTAATAGCTTAAATGCTCTGACTTTTCCGGTATATGGAATATGGGGTCCTGAACATAAGTCAATAAAATCTCCGGAAGAATAAATGCTGGCTCTATCATCTTCAATGTCTTCTATCAGCTCAATCTTATAGGGATTATTTTTGAATAATTCCCTGGCCTCTTTTTTGCTGACTTCCTTTTTTTCAAATTTATAATCCGCTTTTATTATATTTTTCATTTCTTCCTCTATTAAAGGAAGATCTTCCGTCGATACATTTTTATCTGTTTCAAAATCATAATAAAAACCTTCTTTTATGGCGGGACCTATTGCAAACTTTGCATCGGGAAATATTTTTTTTATGGCTGCAGCCATTATATGAGAGGAACTGTGATTTAATATAGCAGCAGCTTTTTCGCTACTTCCGGCGGTAATAATATTAAAAACAGAATCCTTGCTTACTCTGTACCCAAGATCCACCAGATTACTTTCCATACCTTCATCTACTGAGCCAATTATTTCGGCTGCTATCGCTTCACTGGCGATTCTCTGATCAATCTTTCCTATTGCTTCAAGAATAGTTGATCCTTCTTCTACCTTAATTTTTCCTATTTTTTTAAATTCGATTTCAATCATTTATAATTAAATTTCCTTATGAAGCTCTTTTTTATTATATATCTTTATATAATAAGGACAATCAAGCCATCTATAAAAAAATGGAGCGGAAGACGGGACTCGGACCCGCGACCCCCACCTTGGCAAGGTGATGCTCTACCAGCTGAGCTACTTCCGCCCGGTAAAATTTCGGTTTAATTATTATATTACCATTTATTTTGCAAGACAAATATTAGCCACTTGAAAAATAAAAGTCAACAAAACACCTTAACTGCCCTATTCCAAAGCATAACAAAAGTATATTTTTGATATTCTTGAAAGAATTTCTTTTTTTATTAATTATTATTTTATATAATTACATTTAATTTTCCTTTAAACAAAGTTTTATGTAAAAAATTCTTCAGGTGCCAATATGAATGAACATTTATTATATGATGAAGAAGCTCAAAATATGGGATATTTCCCTTTTATGGAACCCGGTGAAAAAACTGTATTTACGGCACCCGGCATTTTAGATAATATAATAAATGGTTATCTGGTTCTAACCGATAAAAAAATATTCTTCTATTTTTATTCCAATATAGCCAGGGATAAAAAATTCATAGCCACTTATCCCTATATTATTTCCGCAAGTCTAAAGGAAGGCTTGATTTATTCAACATTAGTAGTAAGTAGTAAAAAAGAAAGTATTAAAATAAATAAAATAAAGAAAAAAGACGCCTTAAAATTCTACAAAATTTTAAACGAAATAATCAAAGATAATAAAAAATAAAAAAGTCTTTTAATTGTCAGATGGTTGTATATTTCCTATAAATCAGCTAATTCTAATTTATAATTATTATTTATTATTTGGACCCAGACACCCTTTTTACCAAATTCTTCTGCCTCTTTTTTTGAATCAAAATATATATCTATTCTATTACCTTTGATTTTTCCTCCTGTATCTTCCGCCGTAAAAAATCCCATATTTTTTATTTCGATTCTTGTTCCCAGAGGTATCACATCGGGATCCACTGCAATCATTCCCTTTCTTATTTCCTTTCCGGTTGCGGTGACATTATCGGTACCCTGTGCAGGATCGTTGGCGCTATATCCGGAAGCAACAAAAAAATACCAATCCACTTTCTTCTCCACTTCCTTTACTTCCCTGACTGCCACATTCTCTTTTTCAGGAAGTTCGGCACTTTTAAGGAAAGGCAACAAAGAACCAATTTTATCATTTTCAGAAGACAGAGAAAACGCTACTATTGAAAGTAAAAAAACTACCAGTATCCAGAATAAAATATGTTTAGCTATATTGTATTTTTTCATATTTTTCTTCCTTTTTTATACGGTATTTTCCAAAAATAATAATAATTTAATTGAAACATCTTTTGATAACACTATACAAAGTCCCTTATTATATATAAAAACTCTAAAAAATCAACCCTGAAATTATCAGGGTGTTGTTTGTTTGAAAAAACATTTGATTACAATCTATTATTTTCTGCCGGACAGGAATCCATGAAAATATGGAAAATAGTAAACCAGAGGTGGGACAAAGAATGACTTAATAAATTCCTGTTGACCAAACATATGTTCGGTAGTAATATAAAAACAGTCAATTCTACACACATATATATCTATAAATTTAAGGGGCAGGGTTAGATAAAATGGCTTTTTTTTCCCATCTGCACGTACATAGCGAGTACAGCCTTATGGAATCGACTATAAAGATAAAAGGCCTGGTCAGTGCTGCTGCAAGAAACAATATGAAGACAGTTGCTCTTACCGACAAATATGTGATGAGCGGAGCTATTGAATTTTACAAAGAAGCAATAAGCAAAAATATAAAACCTATAATTGGCTGTGAAATATGCGTCAGAAACAACCGGATACTATCCCATCTGGTTATACTAATAAGAAATACAAGAGGATACGAGAATCTATGCCAGATAATAAGCAAATCGCATATAGAAAGAAAAGGCCTGACACCGGTGGTTGAAATATCGGACCTTAAAAAAATGGATGAAGGACTTATAGGACTGAGTTGTTGTGGGATTGGCAAAATCTCCTCACTGATAAGAGAGGGAAAAATGAAGGAAGCACTACAGTCTATAACGGACTATCGGGAATTATTTGGAGGAGACTTCTTTCTGGAAATCCAGAGATATCCAAAAGCGAAAGGGAATCTTTGCGCATCCTCGCTTTCCGAAATACTAATTAATTTTGCGTATGATAACAATCTCCCCATTGTAGCAACGAACAATGTTCATTATTTAAATAAGGAAGATTACAGGATATATAAGTATCTTTCTAAAATAAAAGCCATGGGAGTAAAAAATGATGCCGATATAAAGCCAATAGGTAATGATGAACATTATTTTAAGTCCGCTTCCGAGATGGCTGGAATGTTCTATGATATACCCGGAGCAATTTCCAATACCCAGCTTATAGCGGAGAGATGTGATCTGAAACTTTCTCTCGGCAATATAAATTTTCCACACTTTAAGACCCCGGGAAATGAAACGGAGGAAGGATATCTTAAGAAACTATGCTACAGAAGAGGCCTGAAATGGAGATATGGAAATAATCCCCCTGCAGATGTCAGCAACAGACTGAACAAGGAACTGGAGATAATAGCAAAAACAGGTTTCTGCGGATATTTTCTTACAGTAGCCGATATAGCAAGATATGCGCATAAAAATAACATCCCTATTTGCGGTAAGGGCTCCTCCGCGGGAAGTGTGGTATCCTATATACTGGGCATCTCTAATATTGATCCTGTAAAAAATAATCTTTATTTCGAGAGGTTTCTTAACAGAGAAAGGAAAGAACCCCCGGACATAGACATTGACCTCTCCAACAAGAGAAGAGCTGAAATAATAAGATATCTGGCCGCCAGATACGGTAAAAATAGTATTTCCAGAGTATGCACCTTTTCCACTCTTAAACCAAGAGCCGCAATAAGGGAAGCAGGAAGAATCCTGGGATGGAGCAAAGAAGATATAGACCCTGTAATAAAAATAGACTCCGATCCTTCCATATATTCAAACAGGCATAATATTGATATCGGAAGCTTTACCGGAGATTCGGAGCATGCAGATGTAAAAAATATGCAGTACAAAAAAATAACTTACATTTCCAGAAAGATTGAAAGTTACCCGAGACATATTTCCATGCACCCTTCCGCATTTGTTGTATCCAGCTCCAACCTGGCAAAAAAGATTCCTCTTACTCTATCCGAGACCGGGGAAATAGTGAGCCAGTATGATATGAGCAGCATAGAAGATTTAGGACTTCTAAAAATAGACCTTATAAATTCCCTCAGTCTTAGTTTAATAGACGATGCAGCAGAGATACTAAAAAGCAAAAGAAATATAAACCTGAATATCCCGGAAATAAAATATGATGATAAAAAAACATTTGATTTAATAAAAAACGGAAAAACTCTGGGAGTTTTCCAGCTGGAAAGTTTTGGCATCAGAAAACTGGCAAAAAAAATAAAACCATCCACTTTAAACGATATCACACTGCTTATTTCTCTGTACAGGCCTGGTCCCCAGCAGTCAGGAATGATTAAAAATTTTATTGAGAGAAAATTCGGAAGAGAAAAAACCACTTATCTGCATAAGGATCTGAAGCCAATCTTAAGTGAGACCTATGGGATAATACTATATCAGGAACAGGTCATGAGAATAGCGGTCAGAATAGCAGGTTATTCGCTGGGCGAAGCTGATAATTTAAGAAAAGCTATGACCGGCCTTTCAAAGGAAGAAATGAGAAATCAGGCAGCAAGGTTTATGAGAGGCGCAGCCCGTAAGGGTTACAGTGCAGGCACAGCAGGGGAAATTTTTAAACTGATGTCTAAATTTGCCAGTTATGGTTTCGTAAAAGCCCATGCAGCCGCTTACGCCGAACTGTCCTATAAAACCTGCTATATAAAAGCACATTATCCGGCGGAACTCCTATCAATAATACTGACCAACAATTCGGGTTATTACAGTAGAGCTCAATATATTGAAGAGACAAGGAGGCTTGATATAAAAATAAAACTTCCCCATATTAATAAGAGTGGGTCCAAGTTTTCTGTTGAAGATGAGGGGAAATCCATAAGAATTCCTCTGCTTACCGTAAAGGGACTGGGATATATAAGTGTAAGTTCTATAATAAATGAAAGAACCAAAAATGGGGATTTCAAAGATTTCGCCGACTTTTATTACAGAATTTCAGAGAACTGCAGATTACCGGAAAAAGCAATTGAAAACCTAATAAAAGTAGGAACATTTGATTTTACGGGCCTGCAAAGGAAATATCTGCTGCTGGCCTGCCATCATTTAAAGAACCTTAAAAATATCAAGGATGTCCCTGACCGCAGCAAATGTCTCTTACTTCAGGATAAAAATTATCTTAAAGACTTTGATCTTGAAGAAAGACTGGAGGCAGAAGAAAAAATTCTGGGATTTTGCGCAAGCTGTTCTCCTCTTCAGTACTTTAAAAGCGAACTGGAGCAGTATCATACCATAGAGAGCGGGCACTTTCCCCGCCTTATATCCAGTAAAAAAAATATATTTACCGCAGGAATCGTTATAGCCAGAAAAATTAAAAAAAGCAGAGACGGCAGAAATATGCTGCTGTGCACCATGGAAGACAGCGATGGCATGTATGAGTCAGTGTTTTTCCCCGATGCCTGTAAAAAAAACTCAAAAACAATAATGAATCATTCCGCTCTGATAATCGAAGGCATGCTCTGTTTTAAGGACGGAGAAATATCTGTAATCGGTAAAAATGCTACAAGCCTTATAGGTTTAAAAAGAGCTGAAAGCAGGGTCAGAAGAGACAGCATAAGAAATATTTTACTTATGGAAACAAAACAGGCATGGAAAATTTAAGGAAAATAATACATATAGATATGGATGCTTTCTTTGCCCAAATAGAGCAAAGAGATACTCCTGAATATAAAAATAAACCTCTGGTAGTAGGCGGGCCGCTAAACAGAGGAGTAATCTCCTCCGCTTCTTACGAAGCAAGGAAATATGGTTTGCATTCGGGAATGCCTTTGGCCCGTGCAAAGAGGCTGTGTCCTGAAGGAATTTTTGTTCCGGTTAATATGGAAAAATATCTTAAGGAATCAATGCGGATAAGAAAGGTATTCTTTCAGTTCACTCCCCTGGTAGAATCCATAGGCTGTGATGAAGCCTTTCTGGATATAGCCGGCTGTCAGAAACTTTTTGGAAACGAGCTGGAAATCGCCAAAAAAATAAAGGGCAGGATTTATGAACAGACCAACTTGACCTCTTCTGCCGGTATAGGCCCCAATAAGTTTTTAGCCAAGCTTGCCTCAAGCATAGGAAAACCTAACGGTCTTACGGTACTTGAAAATACCAGAGAAATTATGGAAAAAGTTAAGCTTCTGCCGGTATCTTACATATGGGGCGTGGGAAGAGTTACGGATGAGGAACTTAGATCAATGGGAATTGAGACCATCGGCGATCTTGCTGACGCCCCTCTGGTAATAATTGAAAATAAGTTTGGAGAGCTTGGCAGGATTATTCATGAAATGGCAAACGGGATTGACAGCAGAAAAGTAGTGACAAACCAGGAGCCCAAATCAATAGGAAGAGAAGTAACTTATAGAAAAGATGTGGATGATTTTGGAATATTGAGATCGACACTACTTTTCCTTTCACAAAAAATATCCAGAAATCTCCGTTTAAAGAAATACAAAGGTAAAGTAGTCACTCTTAAAGTAAGATTTTCCGATTTCAAGACGGTCACCAGGAGAGCAACTTTAAAAAATTACACTTCCGGTATATTCGACATACAGAAATCTTCCGTTCTCTTGCTTAAAAATTTTGATTTGAAGAGAAAAAAAATCAGACTGATTGGAGTTTCGGTAAGCAATTTGAAACCAGCCTTTATGCTGGAAAACTTGCTCCCTGCCGACAGATCAGCAGATGAAAACCTGAGCGAAGCTATTGACAGAATATCAGATAAATTTGGTGAAAATAAACTTACTATAGCAGGATTGACAGATAAAGATGAAATAATGGATTAATTTATTTTATCTATTTTTCAATAAATATTTCGAATCTTTCTCTTTTAGCCTTGCATACAGGACAGATTTCCGGTGGTTTTTCTCTTGCACATAGATAACCGCAAACCTTACACCTCCATACCGGATATTTAATATTTAAAACTTTATCTTGAGACATTTTGATTTCTTTTTCTTGACCCTGTTTTTCTTCTGTAAATCTTCTTTCGGGAATCGATATTACTTTCTTTTTGCCTTCCAGTATTTCCCTATCTACATAAAGCGCGCAATAACATGTCCCATAATCATCCAGATCGGGATCCCGGTAATCGCACGGACATATTATATCCAGATCTTTCTCTTTTTTACCCGATGCCAGTCTGCAGGGGCATGCCTGGTATCCATATCTTCTCTGGTTTACCAGCAAACCCCTTACCAGTTTTTTTGTGAATTTTACATCAGGGTTGAGGTGATAACCGCCATATTCCGCATCATCTTTTAATTTTATATATAACTCTTCGATTTCTTCGTCTGCTATTTCATCACTTATATCCATCACTTAAAACTTTCTCTTATTTTCTCTTCATCAAATCCATTAATAGAATAATTATCATCTACTATTAATGTAGGAAAACTGCAGGCCGGATTATATTTTCTAATTTCTTCCATTACCTCCTCCTGGTCTTTTTCATCTGCCAGATCCACATCAATATAATAATAATCAGTGTTTAATTCTTTTAAAAGTTCCTTTACTTTTTGGCACCATTGACAGGTACTCAGTGCATACAAAACTACCCTGCCCTTATCAGTCCCCTCTATATGATTCATTTTAACATCCATAATAATATCCTTCTCGTTAATAAATAAATTTCATATTTAAAGAATAATTTATATTATCCCATAAATCAATTATTATTTTATCCATTATATTTTGCTAATTATTAAACCTTCATGTAAAACTTTAAACATTATATCAAATTTCTTTTTCTATCAAACTTCACCTGCACTATAAACAATATTTTTTTGATTTTAATTACCTGATATTATTTATGTATTTTTATCCTAAAATATATTATTTTTAGTATATATATTTATATTTTAAAAGTGAGATATTGCAAAATGAATAAAAATATTAAAATAATTTCCGGAAAAATAGATGACAGTAATTTACCCCATCTTAAGGGGACCCTGGACGGAGATATAATAGAACTCAGAGTTGCTGATTAAACCAGATTAAACAACGGATATCTTATTCCTCTTCCAGAATTTTAACAAATTTTTCAACTAATTCCGGATCAAATTGCGAACCACTGGATCTTTTTATTTCTTCGATGGCTTCTTTTTTACTTAATGTTCTTTTATAGAATCTGCCGGTCCTCATAACGTCATAAGCATCGGCAATGGCTGTAATACGTGAAACCAGAGGTATATCTTCTCCTTTTAGTCCCCGGGGATAACCCCTGCCGTCCCATCTCTCATGATGGGTCAAAATATATTCTGCAATATGTGAAAATTTGTATGATGATTGTGCAATATTATAACCTATTTCTGGATAACTCTTTAAAACCTGCCAGTCTTTTTCATTTAGTTTTTCTTTCTTTTTAACAATATCGTCGGGAATAGCTACCTTGCCAAGATCGTGTAGATCGGCAAGTATTGATAATTCGTCCAGTTTACTTTTTGATAATCCTGCTGCACGTCCCAATTTTAAAACCATTTTTCTTACTCTTTTTCCATGTTCTCTTGTCTCTAAACTTGTTTCCATTAAAGAGTCCACCAGTGATGATATGACAGAATCTGGAATACTTTTACCCTCGAACAACTTATTTTTATACATTTCATCTTTAGCTTCTCGTATAATACCCTGAAAATCCTGGTCGGGATCCTTTTTAGTAGATGTTCCTATGGAAAAATCAAATTTTGTTTTACTTTTACCAGTCTTTTGACAAATTTCCCCAATTCTATTCACTATCTTCCTGGTATATTCCGTTGAAGTCCCGGGTAAGAGAATCGAAAATTCATCCTCTCCCCACCTGGCGATTATATCTTCCTTCCTGCAGCATTCTCTCAGGATTTTTGCGATATTCTTTAAGATCCGGTCACCCTCTTCATTACCAAAAGCATCGTTTATTAACTTCAGGCCATTTACATCGCCTACAATGAAACTTAAAGGCAGCTGCCTGTCAGAATCAAGTCTTTTTATTTCTTCCTCAAAATAGGCTCTATTGTATAAACCAGTCAAATTATCATGGAATCTTAAATATTTTAGTTTTTCTTCTGCCTCTTTTCTCCTGGTGATGTTAGTTATCAGCACCTGGATAGATTTAACCTTGCCATCCTTTTTTATAAGACCGTAGTAAACTTCTCCAAAAAAAACATTTCCATTTTTATCCAGACCGGTAATTTCAAATGGCATACCTTCCTTACCGCTTAAGGCAAAAGCAAATATTTTAAGATACCTGGGAATATCCTCTGCATTTAAGAACTTGTGTTTTGTAAAGTGCCTACCGACTAATTCTTCTTCGGTTTGACCGAGGAATTTCAATATTTTATTATTGCATGATGTAATGATTCCTTTTTCATTAATAGTAATTACGCCAAAAGGAGCCGAGTTAATCAAAGTTTCATATTTCTCTTTACTTTCTTCTAATGCTCCCTCTATTTTTCTAAAATCTGGTTGAGATTTTTCATATTCATCTATAATGTGGCATAATTTATCTAATTCTGAAGTTAATTGTTCTCTTATTTTGCTACTATCTTCCATTTTTAAATCTTTTATAAATTTCTTAATCCTTACGATTAATATTTATATTATTATATAAATACTTAAAGTTTCTAGATTATTATCCTCAAATTTCTTTCAGTATTATCAAGTTCTCTTAGGAAATTTTCATGGGCCAGATCAGATTCTTTATTGACTTTTTCTAATTCTTCCGGCCGTGATAATAAGGAGAAATTGGTAAAGAATATTTTTTCCTTATTTAAATGTTCTAATTCATAATTGAACGCATCATTTAAAAATCCGGGTGTCTTCATTTTTGAGAATTCTTGAATAAAAACATTATATTTCTCGGCAATCATAATGGCATAGTTAATTTTTGTTTCAATGCTTCCCTTCTCATTATCAAAACTTTTAACCAGGCTGTCAATCTCCTTTGAATATTCATTGGTCAGCTTAAAGTAACTTCTTCTAAAATTATTAAATCGATTTATTCTATTTTTGTCCCTTGATTTATCAGTTTTTATAAGTACTAAAGCTCCAATGGCAAGTAATACAATAATTGTACTGGTTATGCCGTATAACACACTGGCAGTGATCAGATCAAAATCAATAATATTCTCATTGTTAAATATATAAACTATCAGCGTAGTGATCTCCAGCAGCATTGCTCCGACTATCATTATAAAGTATTTCAGTCTTATAACTCTGTACCCGAAATCTCTAAAAAACTTGAAAGTACGTCTTTTATAAATCCTTTCCATCTTATCTGACCTCACATTTATTGATATTATAATAAACACTTTTACTTTTACATTATTATATTATACCAAAAAATTAATATTTTATACTATTATAATTATAATATTCATACTTATATCAATATAATATTCACATTTTGTTATGGAACGGTGAAATCATTTTATATTTTATAGAAATACTGGAATTAAAAAGAAGTTAAAATAAAAACACTTATAGTCTATGCCGCCGGGTTTAGCTGTACAGAAAAATATATAAAAAAATGTGTAGCAAAATCACAAATCAGTAGAGAAGTTATAAATTTAATATTTCCATTCTACTGCATTCAATCTATAAGTACTTAAGTTTACCAATATATTATATAGAATCAGGTTGAGTACTAGTTCCAATGCAATTATTATTGGAAATGAAATAAGATCGGACCAGTTTAAATAGTTTGCCAGAAATAACATTCCTATCACAATACCGGCAAAAAATAATGAATATAATAAGAATAATATAAAATTTAATATACCTCCCAGGAATGAGATATTATTTTTATTTGAAGATTGAGATGGCTTAAAAACAGGGAAAAAAGTTCCCACGGAAGTGCCAATCACCGAATCACCCCAGCTGAATAAAATTAAAAGAAATAATCCGAATACTAAGTATGCTAATCCCGGCTTATATATGAAATAAAATATGGCCATAATCATACCCCCGCATAATACAGTCAGGATAGTGCTGAATATAATTTTTGTCCTTAAAATTTTTTTTGTCTGCACAGGAGATAACTTAAGTATCCAGAATTTCAATCCTTCTCCACCAATACTATTTCCTGATATATTTCCGTTTACTATTCCTGAAACCATTAATGGAAAAAATAAAAATAAAAGAATCTTTAAGGGTAGAAAAAAATTAATATCCCCTCTCTCATTAATATCTCTTGAAATAGTCCAGAAAAATAAAAAAGTAAACATAAAAAGCGGCATAAAAACATTCAAAAGTTTTCTGGCATCTCTAAAAAGGACTTTAAAATCTTTAACGATAATATAATTTACTCCTGAAAAAAATGAGTAGCCATATTTCCCCTTATTACTCGCTTTCACTCCTCTTTCTGCTTTTCCTCTTCTAAATCCTATCCTGGCTGCCGCTTGAGATGCGTTTGACCAGCCCGAATAATAAATTCTCTGAGATATTGTTATACAGAGAAATATTAAAAAAAGAGAAGCGGCAGTAATTAAAATAAAATTAAATATGAATTCTCTATAGTTGCCATTGTGCAGGTAAAACAATGTATTTGATCCCCAGGTAGAAGGTATGACTTTTAAAAAGGGCTTATTAAAAATAGCTATTATATACTGCTTTATATCTTCAATGTTCATAGATTTCAATTGCGGGGCCAGATTCTCGCCGAATCTGGCCATAAGCTGCGTGGACAGCCATATTAGCAACGAAAATAATCCTCCTATAAAGGCAAGCATTTCTTTAGCTCTGCCGGGATTAATAAACCTTACTGC
>DATBWS010000013.1:0-2194 GCA_036514675.1 Candidatus Hydromicrobium sp. | reverse complement strand
ATACTGGCCGCTCAGAAGATTGGTCATATAATCAACTTTTTCTTCAAAAGATTTATCTTCTTTTTTCTGGACTATACCGGTTAGAAGATAAAAATATCTAATCTGGTAAAGTGATCCTTTTTCACCATTTAAAACATCTATATCATAAACATATACATCCTCTACCTCTGCTTCATTTTTATTTCTATCTTCCTCTGTTTTTAAAACATCCTCAAATTCTATGCCCTTGGTTGCTTTAATGGTTCTTGGACTGGGTTTTCCCAGTTCTATGCCTATATCAGGGGCATAATTATATGTAAGAATAGCCACTACCATACCAAGGGTTAAAATGAATATATACATTCTCTGGGCAATTTTACTGCGGTATGAAAAATATTTGTTAATAAAATCCCGGGTCTTTTCCAGCTTACTTTTTTCAGTTTTTAATAACTCTTTATTCTTTTTATTTCTGGCTATCATTTCAATCCCATTTAAATTATGCTATAAAATTATTTCTTAACTTTATCCCCGTAAACCTTATAGGCATCCACAATTCTCTGCACCAATTCATGCCTGACTACATCTTTTGAACTAAGGTATACAAACTCAATCCCCTGTATCCCCCTTAAAATTTTTTCTACTATGATAAGACCTGATTCTTTATCATGGGGTAAGTCTATCTGGGTAATATCACCGGTAACCACTATCTTGGAGCCAAACCCTAATCTGGTAAGAAACATCTTCATTTGTTCAGGGGACGTATTTTGAGCCTCATCAAGAATAATAAAGGAATTATTTAAAGTCCTTCCTCTCATATAGGCCAGGGGTACCACTTCAATAATACCCATATCACGATACTGCTGAAACTTTTCAACGTCCAGCATTTCATATAAAGCATCGTATAAAGGCCGTAGGTAAGGATTTACCTTATCGTACATATCTCCGGGCAGATACCCCAGCTTTTCACCTGCTTCAACCACTGGTTTTATTAAAATTATTCGCCCTACCTTGTCCTCCCTTAAAGCTTCAACAGCCAGAGCTAAAGCCAGGTAAGTCTTACCGGTTCCTGCCGGTCCTATTCCAAAAACGATTATATTTTCTTTAATCGCTTCAACATATTCTTTTTGACCTATTGTACGCGGCTTAATTTTCTTCCCGCTGTTTACCACAATGCTGTTCCTGAATATTTCGTGTGGTTTTAAATTTGATTCGTCTTCCAAAATTTTTATGGAGTCGCCGACTTTCTCGGAATTTAATTTCTGACCCAGATTTATCTGTAACGCCAATTCTTCTATCAGTTTTGCGGCTTCTTTTACATTTTTATTCTTCCCGGATATTTCCAGATTGTTTCCCAGCACGAAAATCTCCACATTATATTTTCTCTCAATCATGCGGAGTAGTTCATCTCTATCGCCAATTAATTCTGCCATTGAATGCCCACCTTTAAAATCAATGCTTAATTTTTGTTTTACCGGAGACAAAGCCCCTCCTTTTAAAGATTTTTTTTATAACATTATTAAAAAAAATTGGAAGCTACATAAACGGCGAATAATGAATAATTTAAAATTTTAACCCGGAGGCCAGCTAAATTTTCTTCTCCCCAATATATGGAAATGTAGATGATTTACACTCTGCCCGGCACCGACGCCAGTATTAACGACCACTCTGAATCCATCCTTATCCAGCTCCATTTCCAGCGCCACCCTGCTTACTGCTTCCATCAACTCTTTTAGCAATCTGCAGTCCAGTTTTTCAATTTCCAGAATCGAACCAATATGTTCTCTTGGAACAGCCAGAAGATGTACCGGTGCTTTTGGTGATATATCTTTAAATATTAAAACAGAATCATTCTCAAATACTATATCGCTTTCTATTTCTTTATTTATAATTCTACAAAAAAGACAATCTTCCGTCATTTCCTTTAAAATTTTTCCATTTATAAAATATTTTTACATCCAATCTTACTCTAGGGGGGGATTATACTATTTTTTTAAATTTTTACAACTTTTAAGAATTTATAAATCTATAAATTAAAGTCAAAAACCATTTCTATATTTTTAGTTCAACATTCCCCGGAGACCGTTTCTATATTCAGAATCTATGGCAACTCTCAGCATTCTACCTTTTAGTAAATGAAATTTTCCTCTATCCATTTTAAAATAAACTTTAATATAATTTTCGGAAGTTCCACTTACGGTATTATTGTCAATATCCA
>DATBWS010000012.1:0-3931 GCA_036514675.1 Candidatus Hydromicrobium sp. | reverse complement strand
TTTCTTTAATAAAATTAAACTATGGATGCAAATAGTTTTTATTTTATGTTATATTGCTTCAAAATAAAATGTTAAGGAGATATTATAGATTATGAGTATAACAATAAAGATTTCAGACAAGCTTGCAAATGAAGCAAGGATATCAGCAAAAGTGGCACGCTGTTCTATTAGCCTTATTGTTTAACTTACAATTATTTATTAAAAGGAAAGTGCAGTGAAATGCTATACCAAAAAATACTTATTGGATTTGCTTCGGTCATAGCGGTATTTATAATTATATATTTGTTTTCGGCAATATATAAATTTTTAACCCAATCATATGATGTATATCACCCCAAAAAGGAAATTACGGCTACTCCTTTTGACATAAGATTGTATTTCGAAGAAGTCATTTTCAAATCTTCTGATGGTATAAACCTTTCCGGCTGGTTTTTACCGGTAAGAAACCATAAGGGAGTGATATTGATTTTACATGGGAGTGGAGAGAATATTTCAAATGGGTTAACATTAATAGATTATTTTTACAGAAAGTTGGGATTGTCTGTTTTTATAATTGATTACCGGGGATATGGTAAAAGCGAAGGCAGGCCTACCGAGAAGGGAACTTATCTTGATGCAAGAGCAGCCTGGGAATATTTAACCGGTCCCAGGAAAATAAAACCTCAAGAGATTATAATCTTTGGCAGGTCGCTGGGCGGCCCTATAGCAGCCTGGCTGGCAAAGGAGGTAAAGCCCAGAGCATTGATTCTTGACTCCACCTTTACTTCCATTAAGGATATAGCGGTGCAGATGTATCCTTATTTACCTGTAAGAAAATTCTTTAGATTCGATTATTCAACTATTGAATATTTAAAAGAAATAGTAAGCCCGGTACTTATAATACATAGCAGCGAAGATGATTATATTCCGTTTTCATATGCAATAAAACTTTATAATACTGTAAAAGAACCCAAACAGTTTTTGAAGATAACGGGTGAGCATAATAACAATTACATTACGTCAGAAAAAATTTATATAGAGGGTATAAAATCTTTTATCTCCAGGTATTAAAAGTATTATAAAATATCCTTCTTCATTAATATCCAGTCACGGTACTCCATGTATTTTTCTGCAATCCAGGAAGATCTTCTCATAAGCTCTGTAAACCCGAATTTTTTATATAAGCAGTAGGCATTTTTATTACCGGCGGCCACCCAGAGTTTTAAGATACTTTTCCCGTTTCCTCTGGCAAAATCTTCTACGAAAGATAGCATTTTTTTAGCAATACCCTGCCTCCTACTTCCCGTATCAACTGCAACATTATCTATATATATAGTCTTATTATCCAATCTGGGAATTTCCATTGAAGTTAAAATAAATGCTTTAAGGGCTTTGTGCAAACCCAGATGTTCGAAATAGTTCCGAAAATTTTTAGTATGACTTTTAATGTTTTCCAGCGTTACAATCTCAATGATTCCAACTATTTTACCGTCTATTTTTGCATTATAATATCTTCCCGTATTAATGTTTTTGACAATCTCTGATTTAATGATATCAAGTGCGGCATTTTTCCTGTTGCTGAATATGAATTTTAATTTTTCATAGAATGCGTCAAATTCTATCCTGAGATAATTGTCCAGGTCCTCTAATTTTAAATTACTTATTTCAATATGAGAAAAATTACTATTTTGGTTATTGCCGTTATTCATTTGATAAATCTTTTTTATCAAGCAGCTCGCGGGCTTTTTTAAAATATTTTTTACTGGTTAAAAGCTTTACCCCTCTTATACTCTGCAAAGAGGGGTAACTCTGGCCTGCATCATCTGAAAATATCTCGGTTTTAATACCAAAACTTTCCAGGTAGCTTCTGGCTATTTCTGCTTCTATCCTGGAGTTAAAGACTTTAACTACCGCTAGTTTATCCATTTCATACCTTTAATTTACATTAATTATAATATAGTTTTATACGCTAAACTAATTTTAAGTCAATTTAAGATAGCCAGGATTATAACACTTTAACTATATTTTATCACTTTGAAAGTAACTTTTATTTGAAGAATTAATATCTATGATATAAACTATTTTAAGACTCTATAATAAAAGACTTTAACTATTGCGGGGGTTTTATTTAAGTAAGCGGATATAAAATGCGGAGAGCTTTATGATAAAAAAATCACTTCTTTTAAAAATTTATGAAGCTGCCAGTATGCAGAGGTGGAATGATCAGATCCGCACCATAGAACTTACGGAACTGGATAAGCAGTCTCATAAGATGGTGGTTGCCTATATTCTGGGAAGATGTGAAGAAGATATAAACGGCGGAGAAATTAACTGGATTGAAATAATAGAAGACGGCCTTTTCGAGTTTTTAAAAAGAATCATTTTAACCGACTTAAAACCTCCTTTGATTTACAGGATAAAGGAAGATAAGAAGCAATACGAAAAGTTAAATTACTGGGTTTTTGAGAGGATAAGACCATTTACGGAACAGGTGGGTGAGGACTTTAATTTGCGTTTTAAAAAATATCTGCTGGAAGAGGAAGAGACTCTTGAAAGAAAGATTGTGAACGGGGCACATTTCTATGTGACAAAATGGGAGTTTGACATTATCAAAGCAGCAAACCCCAGAGTTTATTTGACAGAAGAGATTGTTGAAAGCATTTCCAGGGAGCAGGAGAAATATAATGATTTAGAATGTATGCAGATTTTTACAAAAAAAAGGAATTTAATGGATTTTGCAGATATATGCGGCCAGCTCCGTTTTCAGCAGAGATGGAGTCATCTTTACCGCATTCCTAAAACTTCTGTATTGGGCCATATGTTGATAGTGGCCGTATTTTCATTTTTATTCTCTCGCGAAGTAAAATTAGAAAAAATAAACTGTATAAATAATTACTTCACCGGGCTCTTCCATGACCTGCCTGAAGTTTTAACCAGAGATATAATTAATCCGGTAAAAAAATCAGTCAAAGGGCTTGATGAGCTTATAAAGGATTATGAAGTTGAAGAGATGGAGAAAAAAATATATAAACTGGTTCCCGGGGAGTGGCAGAAAGATATAAGAATGTTTACGGAAGATGAGTTTTCCGATATCAGCCAGAGAAACGGGAGACTGGTTAAAGGAGCGGATGATCTGGCGGCATTTATCGAGGTATATCTTGCTTTAAAAAACGGCATAAGAAATGAAAGCCTGGTTTATGCCAGGAAAAAGTTAGTTGGCGAGTATAAATCCAGGATTATTGAGGGAATAGATTTTGGAAGGATTTATGCTGACTTTGAATAGATGATTAATTTATGGATAAAAAAATAATCATATCAAAATCAAAATATCTGGCAGGACTCCAGTGCTTAAAATATTTTTGGTACCTGATCAATGCTAAAGAAGAAATTCCACAACCGGATTTTGTGAATCAGTTTATTTTTAATCAGGGAATGCTGGTAGGTGAATATGCAAAAAAACTTTACCCCGGGGGAATCGATCTGGGGAAGATAGGTGATTTAAAGGAACAGCTGGTAAAAACCTTTGAGCTCCTGTCTGAGAGAAAACCTCTATTTGAAGCAAGCTGCAGCTTTGAAAATGTTTACAGCAGGGCGGATATACTGATTCCGGCAAATGTGGACAGGTGGGATATTTTCGAAGTCAAAAGCTCCACCCAGCTTAAGGAGGAATATATACATGATGTTGCCTTCCAGAAATACTGTTTTGAAAAAGCCGGGCTTAAAATCGGAAAATGTTACCTTAACTACATTAATAATCAGTATGTAAGAAAGGGAGATATCAATCCCGGGGAGCTATTTAAAAATACTGATATTACCGTGGAAGTGGAGGAGATACTGGAGGAAGTAGGAGGCAGAGTTAAAGAGTTGCTTGAAATTGCAGCAAGAAAAAGTCCTCCGGAAATATTTATCGGAAAGCACTGTAATGAACCCTATATCTGTCCGCTTAAAGATA
>DATBWS010000011.1:0-19779 GCA_036514675.1 Candidatus Hydromicrobium sp. | reverse complement strand
AGTGCTCCCTGTTATAGCTGTTATTACTGCAAGCTTGGAAGATATTCTCTTTGTGAAAATCTGGAATATAATAACGGTGCCTATGCAGAATACATAAAGATACCATCAAATATATTGAAAAAAAATACATATAGGATACCGGAGGATGTAGATTACAGAGAAGCTGCGCTGTTGGAACCATTGGCCTGTGTAGTACACGGTATTGAAGAGTCCGGTATTAACGCCGGCGATAAGGTAGTAGTTAATGGCGCGGGACCCATAGGGCTTATGTTTGTAGCTCTGGCTAAATTAAAAGGTGCAATCGTGATATCTGTGGATTTATCAGATGAGAGACTGGAATATGCCAGGAAGTTCGGGGCGGATTTTATCATTAATGGTGCCAGAGTAGATAACCAGGTGCAGGCGGTAAAAAATCTGACTGAAGGAGAAAGAGGAGTGGATGTGGCAGTTGATGCCACCGGAGTCCCCAGAGTATGGGAAATGGCCATACTTATGGGCAGGAAGGGAGCGATTATAAATCTATTTGGAGGTTGTATGCCCGATACCTCTATCAATATAGATACAGGGCTGCTTCACTACTCAGAGCTTACCATAAAAGGAGTATATCATCATACTCCGTATTATGTAAAAAAAGCATTTGACCTGATAACTTCAAGGCAGATTGATGCAATTAAATTTATAACTGCCGATATACCTCTTGAAAAACTGATAAGTGCGCTGGAACTCATGGACCGGCAGAAGGGTATAAAATACAATATTGTGACCTGATCATTATGAAAGCTTTACTGTGCTACAGTCAAAATGAGTTTAAACTGGAAGAAATAGATAAGCCTGAGATACGGGAAGAGGAAATGCTGATTGAAATGTTATATACAGGCCTGTGCGGTTCCGATATTGTAAAGATATTTGATCCTGCAGTAAGAAAGCCTGCGGTTTTTGGGCACGAGGTAGTAGGAAGAGTGGTAGAAACCGGAAAAAATGTAACCGGATTCAAGACAGGCGATATAGTAGTAACAGCCCACCATATACCCTGTTACCGGTGCCATTACTGTCTACACGGTAACCATTCAATGTGCAGACACTTTAAAGAAACAAATATATATCCGGGTTCATTCTGCCAGTATATAAGGCTGTCAAAAGAACATATCAGATATACTACTTTTAAAGTCCCTCCGGATCTGAACCTTCTGGAAGCATTATTTATAGAACCCCTGGCCTGCTGCATCAGGGCTATGGATAGAATCGCATTCTGTAAAAATGATATATTTTCTGTAGTAGGAACCGGGATTATAGGTATGTTGTTTATCCAGTTGATTAAATTAGCAGGAGGAAGGGTTGCAGCCATCGACCTGGATGATGAGCGGTTATCTCTGGCAAGAATACTGGGAGCAGGATATACAATAAACCCGTCAAACAAGAATGTAGCCCGTGAGATTAAAAATATTACAGCAAGAGGTATAGATATTGCCGTACTTACTGTAACAAATAAAAATACGCTGAGTGAGGCTCTTTTATATCTGAGAGATGGTGGAACGGTTAATATTTTTGGGGCGTCAGGAAAGGAGAGTAGATTCGAGGTCGATTTAGAGAATGTATATAAAAGGGAACTGACTATAATAAGCTCTTATTCGGCTACTCCTGAAACATTGAGACGTGCTTATGATATTGTAACCGGTAAAAAAATAAATTTATCTCCCCTGATACCGGAGGTATTGCCTCTTTCAGATTTTAAAAACGGCCTGGATCTGATGATGCAGAGAAAAATATATAAAGCAGTTTTTAAATTGTAGTGTTAAGCGGCTTTGGAATGATTTTTGGGTTTAGTCTGATTTTTAGGAATACTATGTTTTTAGATGAAGCAAAAATTAATATAAAAGCAGGAAATGGTGGAAATGGTATAGTTACCTTCTTCACCTTAAAAGGCGGGGTTAAGAAAATTCCCAGTGGAGGAAACGGAGGAAAGGGCGGAGGCATAATAATAAAAGCCGCAGAGGATTTAAGCACTTTATATGGGTTTAAAAAGAAAATACATTTTAAAGCCGAAAACGGTAAAAACGGAGAACCTAATAACAGAAATGGCAAAGCCGGGATGGATTTAATTATAAAGGTGCCTGAAGGAACTGTTATCAAAGACAGGAAGGGAGATATAATTGCTGATCTTGATACTCCCGGAGATAAAATTATTATAGCTGAAGGTGGAATGGGCGGCAGAGGAAATTCTAGTTTCCTATCCGCAAAAAGAAGGTTTCCTGCATTTGCGGAATTAGGGGAAAAAACAGAAGATTTTTGGATTGGTCTGGAACTCAAACTGGTTGCAGATGTAGCATTGGTCGGATTTCCAAATTCAGGCAAATCTACCATAATCAGCCGTATATCAGCGGCAAGGCCAAAAATTGCGGATTACCCCTTTACCACTTTAACTCCAAATCTGGGTGTAGTAACCGTTGATGACGACAGTTTTGTGGTAACTGACGTCCCGGGGCTGATAAAAGGTGCACATGAAGGAATAGGTCTCGGCGATAAATTCTTAAGACATATAACCAGAGCTGCGGTGTTGGCAATAGTTCTGGACGGACAGAGGATTATAGACGAAGAAGAAGATATTATTGAAACTTTTAATATTTTAAGAGAGGAGTTAAGGCTATATAATATAGATGTATACAAGAAAGATTATGTAGTTTTGATAAACAAGATTGACTTGATTAACGATGGCGATATATTAGATAAAATTAAAAAAGTTCTGGAGAATAAGAGCGGTAAGGATGTTTTTTTAATATCGGCAATTACAGGGCAGGGCCTTGATGGGTTAATCTGGGATTTATATAAAAAAGTAGAGGGGTACAGAAAAGAATTCCGGAAAAATAAAGATATGGAGTCTGAAAAGCAGGAAATAACCAGGGTTTACAGCATGGATAAAAGAAATCTGGAGATGGAAAAAATTGAAATCGAAAAAAATAATAATGAATACACGGTGAAGAATAAAAAATTGGAAAGAATGGTAGCTATGACCGATCTGGAAAATGAAGAAGCGCTGGATTATTTAAAATACAGACTGAAAAAAATCGGAATTGCAGACAGGCTGAAGAAAATGGGTATCAAGGAAGGCAGTACTGTAATTATCGAAAGACTTGTTTTTTCACTGGTAGAGTAAATTTTACTTACGGGGTAATAAATGGAAGACAGAAAAAAGTATTTAAAGAATATTAAAAGAATAGTTATGAAAATAGGTTCCAGCAGCCTGACTTCGAAAGCGGGTGGACTGGATAAGGTTAGTATGAAGAAATTTGTAAATGAAACGAGTTCTCTGGTCAGAAGAGGAATAGAAGTGATAATAGTTACCAGCGGAGCCATTGCTGCCGGCCTGGAGAGTTTAAATATCAAGAAGAAGCCGGAAGATATAACTATGCTCCAGGCAGCCGCATCTATAGGACAGGTGGAACTTATGAGTTTTTACAGCAATTTATTTCTAACAAATAATTTGAAGATAGGCCAGATACTTCTGACCCATGAGGATACTACCAGGAGAGAACAATATCTAAACATAAAAAATACCATAAAAAATTTAATAGGTTTAAATATTATCCCGGTGATTAATGAAAATGACAGTGTAGCTGTTGATGAAATAAAATTTGGAGATAATGACCAGCTGGCTGCTCTGGTTGCTATTCTGGCAGAAGCGGATACTTTAATAATTTTAACCGATATCGATGGAGTATATGACAAAGATCCAAGGATCTACAACAAAGCCAAGCTGCTTTCATATATAGGCAAAATAAATGAAGATATCGAACGCGTGGCGGGGGGAATTGGATCAACGTATGGTATCGGCGGGATGGAATCTAAAATAAAGGCTGCTAAAATCTGTTCTTTTTCAGGTATAAAAACAATAATTGCAAACAGCGGAAGGAAAAATATTTTAAATGAAATTATTGCCGGTGATGATGTAGGGACTTTCTTTGCTCCTCAGACTTTAAAGAAGGTGAAAAGTATAAAAAAATGGATAGCTTTTGGGAAAAAAACCAAAGGAGTAATAGTTATTGACAGGGGAGCAGAAGAAGCTGTGCTGGATAAAGGCAAGAGCATACTGGCAGTTGGTGTAGTAAAGGTTGATGGAAGATTCAATAAAGGTGATACATTACAGGTATTTTCACTTGACAGTAAATTAATTGCCAAGGGAATCAGCAACTTTTCAAGTGAAGATATAGAAAAAATAAAAGGTAAAAATAAAAGGAAGATCCTATCTGAGTTTGACGCTTCCATGTGTGGTGAAGTAATCCACAGAGATTGTCTGGTAGTTTTTAATGAATAATTTTCACCGGCTGTTTTGTGTTATAATAACTAAAACCGGAGGGGTTAATGGATACGGTACTGGAAATAGCAAAAAAGGCAAAGGAAAATACAAAGTTTATC
This sequence comes from Candidatus Hydromicrobium sp., assembly GCA_036514675.1. GTDB lineage: Bacteria > Actinomycetota > Humimicrobiia > Humimicrobiales > Humimicrobiaceae > Hydromicrobium. The sequence continues at coordinate 15,369 of DATBWS010000011.1, read as the reverse complement.
TCTAATGCCGGCACAAAAATCAAAAATAAAATATTATCCGATATTTCAAAACATCTTATTAGAGGTGCGGAGGAGATTATAAAGGAAAATGAAAAAGATATGGAGGCATCCAGGCAGGAGGGAATACCTGAAAGCTTACTGGATAGGTTAGAACTGAACCGGAAAAGAATAGAAAAAAAAGCAGAGAGTATAGATAAAATTATTAAATTCGCCGATCCTGTGGGGGAAGTGGTTTTTGGCTATAATCTTCCAAATGGCTTGATTTTAAAAAATATAAGAGTACCTCTGGGAGTTGTCGGAATAATATACGAAGCCAGGCCTGATGTTACTATTGATGCCTCGGTTCTGTGTATAAAATCAGGAAATTGTATTATCTTAAGGGGAAGTTCTCATGCACTTAATACCAATAAGAAATTAGTAGAGGTAATGGGCAGGGCTCTGAAGGATAATGATTTTCCGCAAAATATTATTCAGATTATCCCATCTGCCGGTAGAGAGGATGTAGTCAGATTGATGCAATTGCGGCAATATATAGATGTCCTCATTCCAAGAGGTGGAAAGAGCTTAATCGACAGCGTGATAGAGAATTCTAAAATACCGGTAATCGAAACCGGAATTGGAAATTGCCATATATATATAGATGATATACTGGACGGAATCAGCATGGGCATGATTACCGATATAGTAATAAATGCAAAGACACAGCGGCCAAGCGTATGCAATGCGGCTGAAAAACTACTGGTACATAAAGGTGTTGCCGAAAAAATATTGCCTTTGGTGCTTAAAAAACTTGAAGAAAAAAATGTGAAGCTTCTCGGATGTCCTATATCCAGGAATATATATCCGTCTCTAGAGCTGGCTTCTGAGGAAGACTGGTATGAAGAATATCTGGATTACAAAATGGCAGTCAAAGTAGTTGACAGTATTGAAGAAGCAGTAAAGCATATAAATAAATACGGTTCTCATCATACCGAAACTATAATAACATCGGACTACCGGAATTCTATTTATTTTACCGGGGAAATAGATTCTGCGGCGGTTTTTGTCAATGCGTCTACCAGATTTACAGATGGTGAAGAGTTCGGGCTGGGTGCCGAGATTGGCATAAGTACCCAGAAACTTCACTGGAGAGGTCCTATGGGACTAAAGGAACTTACTACTAATAAATTTATAGTATTAGGTCAGGGCCAGATAAGGGAATAAAGTGGGGAAAAATAAAAAAATTGGAATTATGGGGGGAACATTCAACCCTATTCACAATGGTCATTTGGTCACCGCCCAGGAAGCTTTGAGCCAGTTTAAGCTGGATATAGTAATTTTTATACCTACCGGAGATCCACCGCATAAAATTGAAAATGAAATAGCCAGTGCAGAAGATAGGTATATTATGGCTGTAATTGCTACTTCTTCAAATAGTAATTTCTTTGTTTCAAGAATGGAAATAGACAGGAAAGGTAAGTCATATACTATAGATACAGTCAGGCAGCTTGGAAAAATATATGGTAAGAATTCACTGCTGTATTTTATAACCGGTGCCGATGCTATTTTGGAGATACTGACCTGGAAGGATACCAGTGAGATAGTATCACTTTGTAGGTTTATTGCTGCAACCAGGCCGGGGTACAATTTGTCCAGAATAGATGATTTGAGAAAGAGACTTTTCGGCAGCATTAAGGTCGCTGATAAAAGAATATATATAATGGAAATACCTGCTCTTTCTATTTCTTCAACTGATATAAGAAACAGAGTAAGGCATAACAGGCCAATAGATTATCTTCTTCCTGAGGGGGTTAGCAAATATATATTAAAATATGAACTTTATAAATGATTTTTCCTTAACCGGAAATCAAAAAGAATATCTTGAAGATCTTGCTGGAAAAATTAAAAATATTATGCCTGCTTTATTATACCGGCATTCTATTAATACTCTGGAATATGCAGGTGCTATCGCAAAAAAATATTTATCTGATATAGAATTTTTTAATCTTGGTATTGCCTGTATCCTGCATGATTACGGCAAAATATTCAGTTATGAAAAGCTTGTGAAAATAGCAAAGGAAAATAGGCTCGAAGTCAGCAGTTTCGAATTAAGCTGTCCGCCGCTTCTGCATGGCTTTGTAGGTGAATATTTAGTCCGGAGAGACTTTAATGTTTCTAACCGAAAGATACTTAAGGCAATTAGATTTCATACCATCGGGTATTGCAATATGAATCTGGCGGATAAAGTTTTATTTATCGCTGATAAAGTTGAAAAATGCAGGAATTATGATGGAGTAGAAAATCTTAGAAATCTTGCTTTGGAAAATATCAATTTATGCTTATTAGAGGTTTATAAAAATAATATAATATATATTATAAAAGGAGATAAGTTTTTACATCCTGATACGGTGAAGATTTGGAATAATATTCGTGGAGGTATTTAAAATGTCTTTTGATGAAGATGAAAATAAGTTTAAAGATGAATACTCCGGTAATAAAGATTTTCATAACATAAATAATGATGATAAAAAAAGCCGCGATTCCGGGGATGACTTCTTTAAGGATGAGGATTTTGAATTTGAAGGCTACGAAGATGAAAGTACGGAAGGCGAGGGATTCAGGAGTAAGAGAATAAAGCAGAGGAAGAAGAGGAGAAGAGTAGTTTTTAGGATAATTGCTGTGTCGTTTATTCTGGTTGTATTGGCAGCGGGAGCAGTTTTTGGGTACCGGTATATTAAGAATAGGTTTTTCACTGCAGCGGAGGAAATACCGGAAGAAGAGAGAATAAGTATACCCAGTTCCCTTGAACTGGGGAAGGATATTAATATAGTAATTGCCTGTGCCGGTGAAAACCTGCTTGAACCTGAATTAAGCTCGATCATATTTTCAAGTTATTACAGCAGCGAAGAGAAATTGATTTCACTATGCATCCCGGTAAACACATTGATGGATATACCGGGAACAGGTGCAGGCTTGATAAGCGATTCAGTAGGGATAGGAGGAATGGAGCGACTTAATAATTCATTAGAAAATAATCTGGGTATAGATAGGAAGGTAGATTATTATATTCTCCTTGATGTCTATAATGTTGTAGAAAAACTGGGAGGTGTGAATCTTGAGCTGGATGAGGAAATTACGGTCAAAAACTATGACGATGATTCGACTTTTAAACTCGGGAAAGGGGTGAATCTGATTGATGGAGCCAAAGCGGTGAATTTTCTCAAATATTTCAGCGGTATAGAGAAAGATGTCCCAATAGGAGATATTGTGAAACAAAAGATTTTACTGGATGCAATTATAGACAGGATTGTTGGAGAGAGTGCAGAGGATTTGTCCGGCAATCTGAATCTGGTAAAGGATTTTATGGATACTGATTTGAACATGGAGGAGAGGTTAAAAATATTCTCCACATTTTCCGGTATAGGAGCAGATAAAAATTTGTCTTATCCTCTGGGTGTATCACCGCCTACAGAGCTGGAGGGGATGGGCATTGTATATATACCGGATGTTTCAGGACTTGCTCAGATTTTCAGTGAAGAAGGAACGGTGCCTGAAGAAGAAGTTACCAGTTTTACGGATACGGTAAGGATCACCATATTAAACGGGGTTTACGATTCTCCGGAGGCTTTTGGTCTGGCGGCCACAACTTCTGAAACCTTTGAAGGTCTTAAATTTGAAGATGGCAGAAGTAAATATGAAATAGTAGAAGTGAAAAATTCCGATAATATTTATGAAGATACACAGATTTTAGTTTATACTCAGGATGAAAATACATTGGCAGCGGCAGACGATGTTAAACAGGTATTGGGGGCAGGAAGTATAAATGTAAGGGAAGAAGAAGTAATTGATTCAGATATTATATTAATTCTGGGGAAGGATTATCTGGCAATAACCACTGGTTCAGCGGAAGGTGAAACAGAGGAGCAACTAGTAAAAATAATTGTTTTAAACGGTGAAGGTACCAATAAGATAGCCGCAACAGTTACGGATATACTCGAGGATTATTTTAATTCCGAAGAAGAGACCGTGGTATTATTGGAGCCAAGAAGTGCCGATAATTATAATTATACCCAGACCGAAATAACAATTTTTACATCCAGAGAAGGAGTGAATGAAATGGCACAAAGGATACAGGAAAGGCTGGGTGTGGGAGTCATAGGATATTTGGATAACAATGTAGATAATGTGGATATCAGTGTAACCTTAGGGAGTGATTATACAAATCAGTGATAAAAAGAATAGCAAAGACTGTTAATATAAAACAGAAGTTCAAAGACACAATTGAAGCAGTAAAGACAGCGGCCAGAATAGCGGATGAAAAAAAAGCGGACTATATAAAAATTCTGGATATGAGATCAAGACTGGTCATCACTGATTACTTCATAATAATCAGTGCAAAAAATACCAGGCTGACGAGAAGAATAGAAGAAGAAATTCGTGTTCATCTAAAAAGTAATAACCTGTATCCTATTAATGTCAGCGGATTGGCCGAAGGAAACTGGATTCTGATCGATTATGATGATTTTGTAATCCACATTTTTACAGACCAATTCAAAGAGTATTACCAGCTTGAAAAGCTTTGGAGAGATTCTAAAGAAATAAAGTGGAATTAGTGCGAGTCAAAGATATCCTTGAAAGGATCAGAGGTTGGAAAAAATATCGGTAAATAAATTTTACAAGCCGGAAGAAATAGAAGAAAAGTTGACTAAAAAATGGGAAAGAGAAAAAATTTATTCTCTTAAGTCTGATAAAAGTGATCCAAAATATTACGTACTGGAAATGTTTCCTTATCCTTCCGGAGAACCTCATATGGGCCATGCAAGAAATTATATCATTGGAGATGTTATAGCAAAAGTTCTTTCAAGGAAAGGATATAATATTCTTCACCCCATAGGCTTTGATGCTTTTGGACTGCCAGCGGAAAATGCCGCCATAAAAAATGGGATGCATCCCAGGGAAAGCACTATGGCCAATATTGATAGAATGAGAAAAGCTCTTAAGCGAATAGGAATGAGTTATGATTTTGATGATGAAATAATAACCTCCGATCCCGATTATTACAAATGGACACAGTGGTTTTTCCTGATGTTTTATAAAATGGGCATGGCAGAGAAAAAAGAGGCACCGGTCAACTGGTGTAATTCCTGCCAGACTGTTCTGGCAAATGAGCAGGTTATTTCGGGCAGGTGTGAGAGATGCGATAGTCTGGTGGGAAAACGGATACTTTCCCAGTGGTTTTTAAAAATCTCAGGTTATGCCCAGAGGCTTCTTGATGATATGAAACTACTCAAGGAAGGATGGCCGGAAAGAGTTCTTACCATCCAGCGCAACTGGATCGGGAGGAGTGAAGGGGCTATGGTTGATTTTAAACTTTCCGGCAGTGAAGGCATTTCCATTCCGGTATTTACTACCAGGCCGGATACATTGTTTGGAGTCACGTTTTTTATTCTTGCTCCGGAACACCCGCTTGTAGATAAAATTGTAGAAAGCGAAGATTATAAGAAGGAAATTGAAAAAGTTAAAAACATAATTTCCGGACAGAGTGATATTGAGCGAGGTTCCGCTGAAATTGAAAAAATAGGTTGTTTCACAGGAAGATATGTAATAAACACTTTAAACGGCCGGGAAGTCCCCGTCTGGATCGCTAATTATGTTCTGCTGGAATATGGAACCGGTGCAATAATGGCTGTTCCCGCTCATGACCAGAGAGATTTCGAATTTGCATCAAAATATGGCATTCCCATAATAGAGGTGATATCTCCCGATGGAGAAAGTCACCGCAAGCGGAGCGCCGCCTACAGCGGGGAGGGAATAATGATAAATTCGGGAAAGTTCAGCGGCACCAGTTCGGAAAAAGGAAGGAAGGATGTGACTTCCTATCTCGAAGAAAAGGGTATAGGAAAATTTTATGTGAATTATAAATTAAGGGACTGGCTGATTTCAAGGCAGAGATATTGGGGCGCGCCGATACCTATTATTTATTGCGAAGAGTGCGGCATTGTTCCGGTGCCGGAGAAAGACTTACCGGTGCTGCTTCCTTACGATGTAGATTTTAAGCCGAAGGGTCTGTCGCCGCTTTTTTATTGTGACGGGTTTGTAAACACTACCTGTCCGCAGTGCGGGGGTAAAGCCAAAAGAGAAACAGACACTATGGATACTTTTGTCTGTTCTTCGTGGTATTTCTTAAGATACTGCAGCCCACATAATGATAAAGCTGCCTTTGATAGCAAAGAAGTGGATTACTGGATGCCGGTGGACCAGTACGTCGGGGGAATAGAACATGCCAGCATGCATCTTATATATGCCAGGTTTTTTATCAAGGTACTTTACGACAGCGGACTTCTAAAATTCAAGGAACCTTTTATAAAATATTTTCCCCACGGTATCGTATATTTAGGCGGCCAAAAAATGTCAAAATCCAAAGGCAACATTGTAAATCCGTCTGAAATTTACAATAAATACGGAGCAGATGCATTAAGATTATATATACTTTTTATGGGACCGGCTGACAGTCCGGTAGAGTGGAGTGACAGCGGAGTAGAAGGGGCAAATAGATTTTTAAACAGAGTATGGAGGCTTGTTATTAAAAATATCGAACTGATTGATAATATAAAATCAACTCATAATGAAAGAAACGACCCGGAATATCCCGGTAAAGATATTAAGGATAAATTCAAGAACATGAAATTAAGCAGACTTGAAATGGAATTATATAGAAAATTACACCAGACCATAAAAAAGGTTACAAATGATATACTGGTCAGATTTAATTTCAATACTGCTATCAGTGCTGTTATGGAGCTGGTTAATTTAATTTACAAATACCAGGAGGAAGTCCCGGACAGTAAAAAAAATACTTCTCTGGTAAAAGAATTAACCTGGAAATTACTGATACTTCTTTCCCCTATTACTCCTTTTATTGCTGAAGAGCTGTGGCTTAAGGCCGGAAATACGGGAAGTATTCATAGAGTTAGGTGGCCGGATTATGATCCGGAAATTGCCAGGGAAGAACTGGTTACCATTGTATTTCAGGTTAATGGAAAGCTCAGGGACAGGATGGATTTACCTGTAGATACTCCTGCGGAAGAAATTAAAAAACATGTTCTCTCTTCGGAGAAGGTAAAACACTACACCGATGGCAAAGAGATTATAAAAGAGATAGTCGTGCCCAATAAGCTTGTTAATATTGTGGTTAAGAGTTAAATATCAAAGAGAGCATCCACAATTTTTATATGCAATCTTGTTTTTATATTTTGGTTTATATAACGGTTATTTTATAAATTCTTTACAAGTTCTAAGATTGACTTGCAGAATGCAGGAAGATCACCGGGATTCCTTGATGTTACAATGTTACCATCCACTACCACTTCCTTATCCAGGTACTCCCCTCCAGCGTTTTTTAAATCGGTGGCTATTGATATGTAACCGGTAACTTTCTTACCTTTTATAATATCGGCTTCAACGAGCATCCATCCGCCATGGCAGATTGCCCCTACGACCTTTTGTTGAAGATGAATCTTTTTAACCAGATCAACCATATCTTTTTTAATCCTCATTTTATCTGGCGCATTTCCTCCAGGAATAATTATTGCGGTTGCATCATCCGGATTGGCTTCCGAAGCCGAGAGGTCCGATTTTAAAAACGTTCCATATTTTCCCCTGTATTCTTTTCCTTTTTCCGGACCTACGACTTTTACTTCATACCCTGCTTCCTTAAATCTGTAATAAGGATAGATTGCTTCTTCGTCCCTGTATTCATTTTCTATCAGCAATAATATTTTTTTCGTCATTTCATACTCCTATATTAATAAAATTATTAAAACAATAAGTTCTTTCAATAAGAATTTTACGTATAATAATATAACGATTTTATTATATTATTATTTCCGAAGGTTTATGACTTTTAGCTTTGGTTGTAAGCTCCATAATTTCTGATAAGAATTCGCTGGCTTCAAGAATTTCTAAAAGCACAGGTTTTTTATCATGTGAAAAGTGAATAATAATAGGACCTTTTTCCTCTGCGTAATCTATTTTTTCATTTGAAAGTTCTATAATCAAGATATCTTCATTTTTACTATATCTGATTTTCATATCTGTTCCTTTTTGCCGGATAAACTGTTATTATCCTTTTAGAATTAAAATATTCTACAAAAATTACTCTAATAATATATCTCCTACTGGTAATCTTCTGTGCAATTTTTCTTTCTTTGTAACCATTAATTATTCTATCAGGATTTTTCATTATATCCACTACTACCTTGTCTCTTGATTTGAAACCCGTGCTTATTTAATATTTTTATCTTTTCCAGTGAATGTTTTACTTTAAGATTATTTTATCCACTTAATTTTGATACATCTCATTTTTACACTTTAACAATTATTTTTTTTATGCTATTATATAAATACATAATAGCATAATTATATAAAATTTAACATATGGGTTTACTGGACATAAAAGAAAAAATAAACAGAGTAAGATTCTTTATGGATAAAGTTAGATACAAAAGGGAAAAACATTTTTATTTTGCAGTATTCGGATTACTTTTTTGCCTGGTGGCTTTATTTACAGTAGTCTACGTAGACCAGCAGATGGAAATAAGAAGAAAAGAAAATATTCTTAAAAGTTATTATTCGGAAATTAATACCGGAAATGCCGGATTAGATGGGATTGCCGGAGGAACTGATGAAGCAAAAACATTATCCGAAAAAAAAGAGGATTATTCCGGCAAAAGCAGTACGGGAGATATTGGCAATAATGATGATTCTGACGACTCGCCACAAATTACAAATATCATAAAAGCTTATATATGCGGTGAAGTTAAAAATCCCGGTGTTTACGAATTAGAAGACGGAGCAAGAATAATAGACCTGTTGGAGCTTGCGGGAGGACAGGGTGAAAATGCCTGTCTGGAGATTATTAATCTGGCCCAGATTGTAGCTGATGGGCAGAGAATATATATTCCGTCTCAGGAAGAAATCAGCGGCAGTAACTCTTTATTTTTTACAGGCGATTATTTAAATGATTACGGTTCCTCTGAAAACAGATTAGTAAATATCAATACCGCAAATTCAAAGGAACTGGAATCACTGCCTGGAATTGGTCCTGTAATTGCAAGTAATATCATTGAATATAGGAACAGTAATGGATCTTTTAAGAAAAAAGAAGAATTAAAAAATGTTACGGGCATTGGAGAAAAAAAGTATGAGGAAATCGAGCAGTTTGTTTCTATTTGAATAATATAAAAGGGAAAATATTTTCACTGCTTTACGGGGAGTGTTATTTTTTCTGGGCAGCGGGATTGACTGCAGGCGCATATACCGGTAATAGTTTTAATTATAATATCCACGTAACCGCAGCCGGTATTGCAGTTATTGTACTACTGCTGATTATAGAGATTATAATAGCCAGAAGGATTTTATGCAGAGAAAATTTTTCGAGCGTTTCCGAAAAAGATAAATCCCAAAAAAATTGCAGATTTTCATTCAAGAATAAATCACTATCTCATTTCCCACAAGGTACAGCAAGATTAGTCATCCTTGTTATAGTTCCTTTTTTAATTTTATTTTTTATAGGAAATTCAATTATAAGTATATATAAGTATAAAGAGAGTAAAAGTATATTTTTGTCCCTCTATGAAAATAAAAGTTCAGCCGGAGATAATATTGCTATAGAGGGAAGGGTATCAAACCACCCTGTATACAGGTACGGCAATTCTAATTTTTTACTCGCAGCAGATAAAATATATATTTATGATTGTAACGGGAACTTGAATAGTCTTTTTAATACGGGAGAACTTGTAAATGTAAAACTGAATAACACAGGGGTTAAACTGATATTGAGAGATGATTACCTCAGATTAGCAGGGAATCTGGATAAAAACAGTTCCCAATATATAACTGCTGGAAGGTATAACGAGATAATATTCAAAGCTGATTATGAAGATATTAAAAAAGTCGAACGCAGTAATTCAAGTTATAAAATATTTAAGCTTAGAAGCAGGTTATACGGTTGTCTGAAAAATGCTTTCTATAAAAACCTGGAGAATGAAGATGCCTGTATAGCCGAAGCAGTAATTCTTGGGAACAGGAATAATGTTTCCGGGTATCTTACGGAATCTTTTAAGGTATGTGGAGTGTATCATCTTTTTGCCATTTCGGGGTTGCACCTTTCTTTTTTTATTACTTTAATTTATTTGATTTTTAAAAAGATAAAATCATCCAATTTCATATTCTGGGCCACGGTTATTTTTTTAACTGGTTATAATTTTTTAGTTGGAGAAAGAGCTAGTATATTGAGGGCTTCAATTATGGCTGTTTTTATACTTCTGGCTAAAGAATGGAACAGGGAATACAGCCATAAGATTATTCTATATCTTTCTTATATTATAATAATTATTCATAATCCTTATTTCCTTCATGATCTTGGGTTCTGGATGACGTACGCTTCTATGGCGGCATTAATTTTTATCTATCCACTCGTATTAAGGCCAGTTAAAAATATTTTTATGTTTCAAAAATGCAGAATAAGATATTTTATAAAAATTGCTCTTGTTAGTCTTTCTATTCAGATAGTTCTATTTCCGGTTTCAGCCTACTTTTTTAAGGAAGTTTCTTTAATTTCGCCGCTGGCTAACATGCTAATAATACCGGCATTTTATATTCTTCTCTCTATTCTGATGGTTTCTTCTTTTTTGATTATAATCTGGCCGCCTTTAGGGGGTATTATCTTAAGGTCAGGTTCTATTTTTTTTGAATATATCTTAAAAACGGTAAAAATTTTAAGTAAGTTTGATTTTTGCATAATAAATTTTAATGAATTTCCGATAAAAAATGTAATAGTTTACTATATGGTGCTTATAATCATACTATTTATAACAAGCATGCTTGTAAATAGAACTGAAAGAATCAGAAGAACTCAAAAAGCATCCAACAATTAAATGAGCTTATAGAATCCGGTTTAAGGTTAAGAGAAGAAATTTATTAAAAGTTTTAGAAATGCTAAAATGGTTAATCTATTCTCAGAAAAGGAATATATGAAAAAATTTAGATTACTTATCTTTTTTTTAGTTTTAATTTTGCTTTCGAGCTTTACCCCTGCCTGTACCAAAACTGAGCCAGTAATAGAAGAAACAGCAGACCCCGGAGAAGCTGTTTCATTAGAGGAAGAAGCTACTGTTTCGGTTGAAGAAGAAGTCCTGGAGGAAGAAGAAGCTGAAGAGGAAGAAGAGGAAGAAGTAACAGAGGAAGAGGAGGAAGAAGAAGAGGCTGAAGAAGAAAAAGAAGCACCTAATATAACACTGGAAATATATGAAGGGCCCACTTATTCTCCTGACGACGGTGTATGCTACTACCGCATAAAAGCAATAGTAACCGGAAATCCAGGTCCTGACGTAGACTTCAGTAAAGATGATAGTAATGGTGCCTGGGGTGACAAAAAAACCCAGGTCAACCTAAGTGACCCCGGAGAGACATATACCCTTACCGCTACCGCTACCAATTCTAAAGGAACTTATACAGATTCTATAGAATTAAGCTGGGGATGCGAGTTATTGGGACTGGAACTGGAAATAGATTCAAATGTTGGCACATCTGATTCAAGTGGGATCTATAGCGAGCAGGAGATAGAATACTTCTTTGAAATAGCATTTGGTGCTGAGTATGGCTTCTCAGGTTCCGTACTGCATAAGTGGGCAAGCGATATCAGAATCAGGGTTAATGGTACGCCGACAAATGCTGATTTGGATACATTGAACCAGATAGTAGCTGAACTAAACACTTTGGTAAGCAGCATTTCTTTTAGTATCGTTACCGATAATCCGAATATTGATATCTACTTTACGAATGTAAGCCAATTCCCATTAATAGAACCCAACTATATACCAGGAAACATGGGATTTTTTTGGGGCTGGTGGGATACTGCCGGAGATTTTTTTAAAGGTAGAATCCTTATTGCTTTGGATAGGGTGAATCAGCAGGAACGCTCTCACCTGATTCGGGAAGAATTAACCCAGAGTACTGGACTGATACGTGACTCATGGCGATACCAGGAGAGTATTTTTTACCAGGGATGGACCGGTACCACAGCGTACGCGCAGATAGATCGCGCCCTTATAAACTTGCTCTATGACCTGCGTTTGAGGTCCGGTATGACTCAAGATGAGGTAAAGGACGCGCTTGATTTAAATTAAAAGTAAGGTAAACAGCGATCGACACAACTTCGCATAAACATTTTCCAAAATTGGTTGTTTATTTAACTTTGGCTGCAATCCGGGAAGAGCGATTTTTAATATTATTAAAATTTACTATATAATGGTCTTAATCATATTCATTCCAGCCTGTATAATTATAAAAAATGGAAGGCAAATGTAGCACTGAATTGCTTATTCGATCTTTTAAATTAAAGAATAAATGTTAATAAGAATAATTATATAAATAGATATGAAAACTGATAATTCAAAAAAAGAATCTTTGAAATTAGAGAAACTTTCATCCTGCTATTTATATATCAGCACCAGTGATTCGGTATTAGAGGATAAGATTGAAAGTGTAAAAAATTTTATTAAGGGAAAGATTAATTTCGATACAGACTTCAAGGCGTTTAGCGGGATGGAGGAAATTGATGAAGAAGAATTTACTAACTATATAAATACTCCTTCTTTATTTTCCGCTAAAAAAATAGTGGTAATTAAATATATTGAGAAAGTTCCTGCAGACCTGCAGAAAAAAGTAATAGATCTAATATCTGAAGCCCCCGGCAACAACGAAAATATAGTTTTTATTATTACCGCTTCAAAGCAGAAATTAAATCCTGCACTGTTGGATTCGGTAAGGAAAACGGGAAAAGTTGTACAGCTTAAAGTACCTTTAAGCGGCAGTTTAAAGAAATGGCTTGAAGAAAAGTCCCAATCCGACGGAATAAAATTTACCGAGAAAGCTGCCTCGCTACTAATAGAAAACGTAAACCTGGATTTCAATTTATTAAAGAGAGAGTATGATAAACTTTATGATTATATAAGTTCGGAAGAAAAAAAAGTAATCGATGAGAATGCTGTTAGATTTCTGGTAAACCGTATTTATTCATTAAAAATTTTTGATCTGGTAGATTATATAGGCAAAAGAGATAAAGATGGCAGCATGAAAGCATTAAGATCCGTACTGGATGAAGGACAGAACTTGATCGGATTGGTGACACTGATTCACAGGATGTTTAAATGCTTTTTATACATTAAATCGGGAAATAGTAAATCATTGGTAACAGACTATATTGAAAATAGTATGAAAGTTCCCCCTTATTTCATTGGTAAGCTTGTGAGCAAATATATTAAGTTAAGCGATAATTACAAGGAAACTGAAATACTTAAGGTCTTTGAAATCTTAAATAAATATGATATCAGTTTTAGAACCAATGGTACTCTCGACAAACAACTGGCTAAAAAATTAATTTCAGAAATTATAGATATAAATTAAGATTTTTTAATGGAGTTTGCCAGCTTTGCCGCTTTGGATTTTTTATTTGCCGAAAAGTTCTTGTGAACCGCGCTTCCTTTTACCGCCTTATCCAGATGCTTGGAAAGTATATTGAAACTCTTTTCAGCTTCTTCTATATTTTTACTATTTACAGCCTCAGCAAGTCTTTTTTGATCAGTTTTTATTCTGGTTTTAAGCAACCTGTTTTTAATTCTTCTTTTAATATTCTGCCTGTTTCTTTTTTCCTGTGACTTTATGTTTGGCATTTATTTATTTCCTCTCCGGTAACTGTCAATTTTAAACGATTGTACATTTTAGCATTTTTTTAAATAAATAAAAATATTTATTACCTGACCGGTATAAATGATATAATACCTTTTTTAATATTATCTGTAATATAATATGGCTATGGATGAGGATTATTTACTGTCCAGAAGAAGAATTTTTAATGCCACATTCCTGGTAGTCCTGGCTATTTTACTATCAAAGATTTCCGGACTGGTACGGGACCAGATAATGGCAGGCTATTTTGGTGTAAGCTATGAAACAGATGCTTTTACCTGGGCGGATTTTATTCCGAATCTTTTCAGGGTGCTTTTTGCTGAAAGTCTAATAATTGCAGCGTTTATACCTATTTATTCAACATATTTAAAAAGGAACCAGAAGGATGATTTGAAAATATTTGTTAATTCAGTTGTTAACATTATAACTCTGGCATTCTTAATCATCTCTGCAATAATATTCATTCTGTCTCCTGAAATTGGGATAGTGCTTTCAAAAGTGGCTAATAATCAATTAGATGTATATAAATTTATGGTAATGAATAGAATTATGATATTTTCTCTTGTTTTGATGTCCTTATCCAGTCTGACTACCGGTATATTAAACTCGCATAATATTTTTGCCGTTCCTTCTCTTGCCCCTTTCGTTATGAATATAGTTACTATAATTTCTGTTCTCCTGTTTTTTCGACGCCTTGGGATATACAGTATGGCTATAGGGATAATGGCTGGTTCACTTATGCATCTCGTGGTGCAGCTGCCCCAGATTAAAGTCTCATCATTAAAATATAGATTTACTATTGATTTCAAACATAAAGCAGTCAGGGAAATCTTTTCCCTTATGCTTCCCATCCTCCTGAGCCTGGGTGCGGTTCAGCTTAATAATAGTGTGGATTATTTTTTTGCATTGAATCTGGGAGAAGGAAATACCACTGCTTTAATGTTATCATGGAGGGTTGCCAATTTACCGCTGGGGGTATTTTCGGTGGCTATTGTAACCGTATTGTATCCATTGATATCCCGTCAGGCGGCAGGGGATGATATTAAGGGTATAAAGGAGAGTTTTTCTCTGGGTGTGAGGGAGATCGGATATATGATGATTCCGGCAACGGCGGGACTGGTAATTTTAAGTTACCCCGTAATAAAATTATTATTTGAGCGCTATAATTTTGGTCCCGGGGATACGGAAAAAGTGGCGTACATTTTAATCTTTCACAGTCTTGGTCTTATATTTTTTGGACTTCTTATGATTCTTAACCGTGTCTTTTATGCATTTAAAAATGTAAAAACTCCTCTCAAAGTGGCAGGTCTTTCTATTGCTGTCAATATTATTCTTGACTGGATTTTAATAAAGTTTATTGGAGTTGGCGGGCTGGCTCTGTCCACCTCTCTTGTTGCGTTATGCAATGTAGTAATCCTGGTTGTCATACTCAGGAAAAAGATAGGAAATTTTGGAGGAAGAAGAATATTTATATCATATGGAAAAATTTTTACTGCAACAGTCATAATGAGCACCGCATTATGCTTTCTATGGAAATGGCTGGAAAATTATGCCTATCAGGGCCTGTGGCCGCTTATCCTGCTTCTATTTTTAGTAATTCTTTCCGGAGCCGGTATCTATATAGTCTGTACTATTTTATTT
>DATBWS010000010.1:0-26952 GCA_036514675.1 Candidatus Hydromicrobium sp. | reverse complement strand
TCGAATCATAAATAATTTATCAATTATTATATAATATAATTATTAGAAAAATCTTAAAATGGTGTCCCTGGGCAGATTCGAACTGCCGACACCAGGATTAGGAATCCTGTGCTCTATCCTTCTGAGCTACAGGGACACATTATAGAATATGCACTCATCTAAACTTACAGCAAACTGGCTGGGATGAGCTTTTCATAAAACATAAGATACATTATAAATATAAAGCTATTTAAGCTTACTACTCTTTAAGCTGTCTAAACACAACCAGAAATACTAACAGAGCTGATTATTTCTGTCAAAAGCCTCAATCTTATAAAGACATCCTTATTATCTCATCCACCAATTCCTCGAAAGATATACCTGCCTCTTCTGCTGCCATTGGAAGGAGACTGGTGTCTGTCATACCGGGAGAAGTATTTAGTTCCAGAACATAAGGGATTTTTTCTTTCCTATCCATAATAATATCAACCCTTGAGAGTTTGGTACATTTGAGTGCATTATGGACCGCAAGAGCTACTTCTTTTACTTTTTTATCTGAAGAGGGGGAGATCCTGGCTGGAACAAAATAGTCTGTTTCTCCTATTTTGGATCTTGATTCGAAGTCAAAAAATTTCTTTTTGGGCACTATCTCTACTACAGGAAGAACCCTTGGTTTTTCTTTTCCGATAATACTTACTGCAAGTTCTACCCCATCAATAAATTTTTCGAGTATTACTTTTTTACTGTAACTTAAAGCAGAAATTATGGCATCGGGTAAATTCTCTTTCTCATTTACTATCTTTATTCCCAGTGCAGATCCCTGTGCGGAAGGTTTTACTACCAGGGGAAGCCCTATTTTTTTTATTATGAAAGGCAGCAGCTTTGATGAGCCCAATTCCCTGAAGGAACTGGTGTTTAAAAAGTAAAAGGGCGGAGTGGGAATGCCAAGGCTCATAAATATTTGTTTGGAAATTATCTTATCAAAGCTTAAAACATTAGGATAAACGCCCGGGCCGGTATAAGGGATATTAAGTACTTCCAAAATCTCCTGTATGGTGCCATCCTCTCCGTCTTTTCCGTGAAGCGCAATGTAAGCAAGATCAATTTTTTCTGAATTCAGATTGTCCACAATAGATTCGTCCACGTCCAGCTTTATAACATTGTGTCCCATTTTTCTTAGAGCATTTGATACCCTCTGACCGCTTTTTATAGAGAATTCTCTTTCGAGGGATCTTCCTCCCATAAGTACAGCAATATTTTTTTTCATTTTTATCACTCTTTTATTATATTGATATTTTATTTAAACATTGATATTTTTATTCAAAACTTTTATATAATTTTATTTTCTCTTTTATTATCCTGGATAAAATTTTAATACCTTTTTCTATTCTTTCGGTATTTTCGGTGCAAAATGCAAGTCTTGCCTCACTTACGCCTTTGTCGTCGGCATAAAAGCCGCTGCCCGGAACATAAGCAACCTTATTTCTGACAGCATCTGCCAGAATTTCTTTGGTATTCAGATAATGGGGAAGTTTTAACCATATGAAAAAGCCTCCCTTTGGCTTTGACCAATCGGATCCTTCAGGGAAACTTTCTTCCAGGGCTTTAAGCATAACATCTCTTCGTTTTGAGTATATTTTTATGAATTCATCAATATTTTCACTCCATGATGGATCCGAAAAATATTCGTAGGCAATTCTTTGCGAAAAGGTGCTCACGCAGAGTATAGTGGATTGAACCCCCAGTATTATTTTTTCCAGTATGGGATGCGGAGCTACAATCCATCCTATCCTGAATCCAGGAGCAAAAAGTTTTGATAGTGTGCTTAAGTAAATTACATTATGATTATCGCCTCTACTGTCAAGTTCTTTAATAGTGGGAATAGGCTTATCTTTATATCTAAGCATTCCGTAAGGATTATCCTCCAGTATTATAGTATTATATTTTTTGGCAAGGTCCAGCACCTTTTTTCTGCGCTGTAGACTCAAAGTCACTCCGGAAGGATTGGAAAAATTTGGCACCAGGTATATAAATTTTACCTTGATTTTTTTATCTGCCAGTTCTTTTAACTTTTTCTCCAGAGCAGAAGTATCAATTCCGTCCTCATCAACTGGTATACCAATTATTTTTGCTTCATAAGAGCTAAATGAGTTTAATGCCCCGGTATATGCAGGTGATTCTGTAATGATAACATCGCCGGGATTGATAAAAACTTTGGCCAGTAAATCCAGGGCTTGCTGCCCGCCTGTTGTGGTAATTATGTCTTCTTCTACTACATCCAGGCCTTCTAATTTCATTACTTCTATTAATTTGGTTTTAAGCGGATAATAGCCTTCAGAATCGCCATATTGCAGGCTTATATCCCCATCCACTTTAAGGACTCTTTTAATATATCTCTCTAATTTTTGAAAACTTAGAGCCTTTACTTCCGGAAGACCTCCTGCAAAAGAGATGATGTCAGGTCTTGCAGACAGTGAAAGTAAATCCCTTATTTCAGAAGAAAACATGTATTCGGTTCTGTTTGAATACAGGTGTTTCCAGTAATCAAATGTAATTTTTTTACTCATAAAATCAGTCCCGGAGGAGTCTTAATGCTCTTATTGTTTGTAAATAAGTAATATATATTAAAAACTTCAAAAGTTCAAAAAAGATTTTGGAAGTTCAAACAATTCTTTATAATGTTATAATTACTAAAGTATAAGATTTTATATTTTTTCTTATTCGATTATGGATTTAAATTTAATAATCAAGGATCTCTCCTGCAAACAGTTAGAAAAAATCGAATTTAAATGTATTGGATGTAATTATTGGTTTGATTGCGACAGAATAAATTTTTTTAAAGATTTATCTGCAGTCAGGAGCATCCGTGAATTAAAGGGCTTTCTTAAAGGTAAGTTATTTGATAAAAGCGCCAGGAAAGATAATGGGAAAAAAATTATTTCCTTTAAAGAACATGGAGGAAAAATTAAAGCTGCTTTTATCGGCGGGAAGTGTATCGGAATCATTTTAGCGGGAAGTTATTATCTTTTTCCTAGACTCAAGAATTTCGATGTATTCCCTCCTGATTTTGACAGCGCTTTTTTAGGCTGCATCCATGTCGTTTCCGAATACAGGGGTATGGGTGTAGGTAAAAGGCTGCTGGTTGAGATTGAAAAAGAATTGATAAAAGAAAAAATAAAATCAATAGAGTCTGTAGGCAAGAGGTTAAATGATGATATAGATGAGGATGAGTATTGGAACAGCCCACTGAATCCGTTTAAATTTCTTATAAATAATGGATTTTATCTAAAGAAAAACGATCCTCTTTTTCCTCTTTTAAGGCTGGATTTAAAAAGCATAGCCATTAATTTTGCAGAAAACCAGACCCAGCTTGATGAAATGGCTCTGGAAAGAGAAGTAAGGAGTCCTATAATCATAAAGAATAAATAACCTTAAGAATTAGACAAAATTCTGGAATTATGCTAGTATTCATAACTTAATAGATAATAGATAAAAGCTAATTTGAAAAACTAAGTATTTTAACAAAACCGGTGATCAGAGATAGTAAGCACTGAAAGCAGCATACAGAGAGCCGCTTAAGCTGAGAATGCGGCTGCAAAGCTGGTGTCTGAATGGGTCTGTGAGGTGTCTGACTCAAATCTTTTATAAGAGAGTAAGTCAGGACGGCTTCCTCCGTTATCAGAGGATAGGATATTTAAAAGTATCTGAAATATTTTGAGTGTGTTTTAAAATCAATATTTATATTAATTTTAGAGCAAAGTAGGGTGGCACCGCGGGAATTCAACCTCTCGTCTCTACAGATATTGTGTAGTGATGGAGAGGTTTTTATTTATAGAAAGGAAAGGTGATGCAAGTAAAAATTTTATTATGGCGAAGTTAAGAAAGATACAGGCAAAAGAAACTTTGAAATTATTTGCACCAGGAAACTATTAGTATTAAGAGAGGAGAATATAAATGGCTCAAAATGAAAAAGACAAAAAAATAATGTTAACAGAAAAGGAAATGCCAAGGCAGTGGTATAATATAAATCCTGATCTGCCAAAACCGCTGGATCCACCTTTGCATCCACAGACCGGTAAACCACTAACGCCAGATGATCTTTCGATATTATTTCCAATGGCTCTGATCATGCAGGAAGTAAGCATGGATCGTTTTATTGAAATACCTGAGGAGCTTGTAAATATTTACAGGATGTGGAGGCCAACTCCTCTGGTAAGGGCTGAAAGATTAGAAAAATATCTTGATACTCCGGCCAGGATTTATTTTAAGAATGAGAGTGTCAGCCCGGCAGGAAGTCATAAACCTAATACTGCTGTAGCTCAAGCCTATTATAATAAGAAAGAAGGGGTAAAAAGGCTGGCTACTGAAACAGGCGCAGGGCAGTGGGGAAGTGCGCTTTCATTAGCATGTAATATTTTTAAACTGGGCTGCACAGTTTATATGGTTAGGGTAAGTTATGATCAAAAACCATATAGAAAAAGTATGATGAAGCTGTGGGGAGCAACCGTTCATGCTTCTCCTTCAGATTTAACAAACGCCGGAAGAAACATACTGGCCCAGGATCCTAATTCTCCGGGAAGTCTGGGTATAGCTATAAGCGAGGCTGTAGAAGATGCGGTTAAAAGCGGTGGAGATGCAAAATACTCTCTCGGTAGTGTGCTGAATCATGTAATTCTTCATCAGTCGATAGTTGGACTTGAAACAAAAAAACAGTTCGAAAAACTGGGTGAATATCCTGATATTTTAATCGGTTGTGTTGGCGGGGGCAGTAATTTTGGGGGCTTTATGTTTCCATTTATACCCGATAAATTGAGCGGCAAAAAAATTAGAATTGTAGCTGTTGAGCCTATTGCCTGTCCATCATTAACCAAAGGTCCATTTGCTTATGATTATGGTGATACTGCAAAAACGGGTCCAATTGCAAAGATGTATACTCTGGGCCATGATTTTATCCCTGCAGGAATCCATGCAGGTGGACTTAGATATCACGGAATGGCACCCCAGGTAAGTTTGCTTTACCATGAGAAGATCATAGAAGCAATTGCGCTTCATCAGAATCCAGTATTTGAAGCAGCGGTTGCCTTTGCCAGAACAGAAGGAATCATTCCGGCTCCTGAAACCGCTCATGCCATAAAGGCCGTTATGGACGAAGCTTTAAAATGCAAAGAAACAGGAGAAGAGAAAGTTATTGCCTTTAATTTCAGCGGACACGGTCATTTTGATCTTGCAGCTTATGATCAGTATTTAGATGGGAGTCTTGAAGATTATGAATATCCTACAGAGAAGATAAAAGAATCCCTGGAGAAACTTCCAAAAGTATAAAGGAAGAAGTAACTGGATGGTGGAAGGCTGAAATATTACTTAATCCTTCCACCATTATAAAAAATTAACGTGAATTTAGCCTTTTAACTTGGATAAGACATAAAAAGAGTATTTCCACCATACTAAAAATTTCTACTTGATTTTTTTGTGATTAATCTATATATTATATAAGAATATTTCATTTTGTATTAATAATGACATTGGTAATAGGGGTTTCTCCAAAATAATCATGTCTCAAATTTCAAAAAATATTAGTTTATAAGCGTATATATTTTTTAAAGCAGTCTATTGTCCTAAGCGTATACAAAAAATCCTTTTTAAAATATATTTGAAAGTTTTAAGAAATTAATAATAAATTTCAGAGACTTTAAAATAACGATTTTAGACATAATCTATTATATTATTTAAATTATTTAAAAGTCTTTTGAATGAATAGGAAAAAGTAATTATCAGGAGCGGCAAAAATTTGGATAAAAGGGGCCTTAAGTATGAAAGGAGCATTTATTAATGGCTGAATTAAAAGAATTAAACAGGGAATTTCTTGATGGGAAGGTTTTATCTGACTTAAGAGTTATTGCAAGGCAATTAAACATTCAGGGGATTTCTAAGTTAAAAAGAGATGAACTGGTAGACAGGATACTGGAGGAAGTACCTAATAATGGTATGGAACCTTCATTGAAAAGCGAAACTATGACTGGAGAAGATGTTCAGGTTATAGAAAAAGAAGAAAAAGGATCTGGAGAAGAGATTATAGAAGAAGAAATGATAACTGAAGAAAAGGTTGAGAGAAAGAGAGAAATCGAGAAAAAGCCGGAATTTGAGTTATATAAGGAAAGAATGAAAGGAATACTCGATATATTGGCTGATGGTTATGGTTTCCTGAGAACGACCGGATATCTGGCGGGATCGCACGACATATACGTTTCTCAGTCTCAGATAAGAAGGTTTCGTTTGAGACAGGGAGATGAAGTATATGGTCAAGTTAGGCCGCCAAAAGAAAGTGAAAAATATAATGCACTGCTTAGAATAGAAAAAGTAAATGGAGAAGACCCGGAGTTTATACGGAGCAGGATACCATTTGAAAAATTAACTCCGGTGTATCCTATGGAGCGGTTAAAGTTAGAAACAAATGAATCGGATAATATTAGTCCAAGAATAATAGATTTGATCGCGCCTATAGGAAAAGGTCAGAGAGGCCTTATTGTATCTCCCCCTAAAGCAGGTAAAACAACAATACTGAAGGATCTTGCCAATAGTGTTTCCACTAATAATCCTGAAGTATATATTATAGTTCTGCTGATTGACGAGAGACCTGAAGAAGTAACCGATATGGAAAGATCTGTAAAAGGAGAGGTAATAAGTTCTACATTTGATCAACCATCGGATAATCATATCCAGGTTGCCGAACTGGTGCTTCAGCGGGCAAAAAGACTGGTTGAACATGGTAAAGATGTTTTAATACTCTTAGACAGTATAACCCGCCTTGCAAGAGCATATAATCTGTCAATTCCGGCAAGCGGCAGGGTTCTATCCGGTGGAGTGGATTCCTCTGCATTGTTCCCGCCAAAAAGATTCTTTGGAGCTGCCAGAAATATTGAAAATGGCGGAAGCCTTACCATACTGGCAACTGCGTTAATTGAAACCGGGAGCAGAATGGACGATGTCATATTTGAAGAATTCAAAGGTACCGGTAATATGGAAATTAACCTTGACCGGAAACTGGCAGATAAAAGAATTTTCCCTGCAATTGATATAACCAGATCCGGAACCAGAAAAGAAGAATTATTGATGGAAAAAGATGAAGCCGGTACAATATGGAAGCTTAGAAGGTTAATCTATGAAAAGGAGCCTGAAATAGCTCTGGAGCAGTTAATAGACTACATCAGAAATACAAAATCCAATGATGATTTTCTTAAAGCTATTAGAGCCAGTTTTGATAAAGAAAAAAAGTTATAAGCTGTAACATTATTGAACAAATAAAAATCCCATTATCTATTTCATATAGATTTTTGTGGTTTTCTAGCACCATAATTTTAGGTAGCTATGTTTACGGCCTGTGATATTTGTGTTAATATCTAGGATTTGAAATAATTAAGATAAAGGGTAGTAAACAAATAATAGTAAGGATTAAATAACATGAAAAAAAGCATACATCCGGAATATTTTGATTGTACAGTTACCTGTTCCTGTGGTAACACCTTTAAGACCAGGTCAACGAAAAAAGAGATAAGAGTTGAAATATGCTCTAATTGTCATCCTTTTTATACTGGCAGGCAAAAGCTGGTTGATTCTGGAGGAAGAGTAGAAAGATTTAAAAAGAGACTTGTAAAATCTAAAAAATAAAGAAGGGTGCTTATATGAAGGTAAATTTAATCAAATACACCCAGGAACCGGAAAAAACGGTAGCGGTAGCTGCCAGACTGTGTTATTCACCTGTTGGTATCGATGACCTCATGAATGAACTTGGTGATGAAGAAATCAAAAAGTTGGTCAGATTTGTAATAAAAAGTGGTCATCACAGTACAACAGAGCACATAAATTTTACTTTTGCCATAGAAGGTGTATCTAGAGCTTTAACCCATCAGCTGGTAAGGCATAGAATTGCCTCATATAATCAGCAATCTCAGAGATATGTAAAATTTAAGGATAACTTTGAGTATATTACCCCGCCTTCTATAGAGAAGGATAAAGATTCCAGAGAAAAGTTTGAAGGATTGATTTCAAATATACATAGCCTCTATAAAGAATTACTGGATAGTGGAATCGAAGCCGAGGATGCAAGGTATATACTGCCCAATGCATCAGAAACAAAAATAATCGTAACCATGGATGGCAGGGAGCTTTTACACTTCTTTACAGTAAGATGCTGCAATAGGGCTCAATGGGAGATCAGGGGACTGGCAACGAAGATGTTGAAGCTGGTTAAAAAGATTGCTCCGGTAGTTTTTGAGAAAGCCGGCCCAAATTGTCTGAAGGGTCTCTGTCAGGAAGGTAAATTTAAGTGTGAGAATCCTCCCAAAGCGAGTGATTTTGATGCCTGAGGCTGATGAAAAGTATCAGGTAGGGGGGCAGGCAGTTATTGAAGGGGTTATGATGCGCAGCAAGCACTTCTGGGCTATGGCAGTGAGAAGACCTGATAAAACCATATCTACAATACTTTTTAAAGATGGTTCTCTGACCGGTAAATATAAAGTACTTGGCTTTATATTTATACGGGGAATAGTATCACTTATTGAAAGTATGGCCCTGGGTTTTAAAGCTCTAAGCTATTCTGTTAATGAAGCTACAGGAGCAGAGATAAAGTTCTCCAGAAAAGAAATGATTGTATCCATAATAATTGCAGTGGTATTTGCAGTAGGTGTTTTTTTTATACTTCCAACAGTAATAGGAAGAACATTTTCCGGATTTTTACCCAATATTATAGTTTATAATATTATGGAAGGCTTGATTAGAATTGGATTTTTTCTGATATATATTTTAGCAGTATCACAGCTCAGGGACATAAAAAGAATCTTCCAATATCATGGAGCGGAACATAAAACCATTCAGGCCTATGAAAATAATGAAGAATTGAAACCCGAAAACGTCAGTAAGTACAGCACCATACATGTAAGATGCGGAACCAGCTTTTTAGTTATTGTGATGATAGTAGCTATATTTGTATTTGCTTTTCTGGGGAAGCAGCCGATAATATGGCGGATTATATCAAGGATACTTTTAATACCGGTAATTGCCGGTATTTCATATGAGCTTATAAGGCTTGCCGGTAAATTCAACAAGCATAGAGTAATCAATATAATTTTTTATCCCGGGCTCTTACTCCAGAAGATTACTACAAGAGAGCCGGATAATGATCAAATAGAGGTGGCTATAAGTTCATTTAAAAAAGTTCTGGAGGCAGAAAAAACACTGGAGACGGTTAAATATGTCAACACTGCTGGATAAATTAAAGTTATACGAGGACAGCTATATAAAGCTGACTGAAAAACTCTCAAATCCGGAAATCTCTAATAATCCCGAAAAACTAAGAGAATATGGGAAGAAGATAGCCGAGATTGAAGAAATTGTAAATGTTGCCAGGAAATACAGGGAAGTTCTTTTTTCCATCAGAGAGGCAGAAGAAATGCTTAAAGCAGAAAAGGAAGAGGAGATGAAGAGTTTCCTTAGAGACGAACTTAAGGAAGACAATGATAAAAAGCAAAAGCTTGAGAAAAAAATAAAGTCGCTTTTAACACCTAAAGATCCCAACGATAAGAAAAATGTTATAGTTGAAATAAGAGCCGGTGCAGGGGGAGATGAAGCAGCATTGTTTGCGGAAGTTCTTTACAGATTATATACGAGATATGCGGAGAGCCGGAGATGGAAATATTCTGTACTAAGTTCCAGCAGTCTGGGTATCGGTGGATTTAAAGAAATCATATTCGAGATCGAAGGAGAAGGAGCCTACGGGACTATAAAGTATGAATCAGGAGTGCACAGAGTTCAAAGGGTTCCCGCTACCGAATCCCAGGGAAGAATCCATACTTCTACTGCTACAGTGGCTGTACTTCCGGAAGCTGAGGAAGTGGATGTTAAAATGGACCCCTCTGATTTAAGGATAGATGTCTTTCGTTCCAGCGGACCGGGCGGGCAATCGGTAAACACTACAGATTCAGCAGTCAGGATAACATATATTCCTACCAGTATGGTAGTAACCTGTCAGGATGAAAAATCGCAGCTGCAAAATAAAGAAAAAGCTCTAAAGATTCTAAGGGCAAGGCTTAAAGAGGCTGAAGAGGAAAAGCAAATGAGCGAGCAAACCGAAAAAAGAAGACTTCAGATTGGTACCGGAGACAGGAGTGAGAGGATAAGAACCTATAATTATCCACAGGGCAGAGTAACCGACCATAGGATAAATTTAACTCTGTATAAACTTGATGAAATTCTTGAAGGTGATCTGGACCAGCTGGCAGATCCGTTAAAAAACGTGGATAATGAAAAGAAAATAGAAAAGATAGGGGCCTAGGTTATTTGCAAATATGGAATGTAAAAAGTATTTTAGACTGGGCTATAAATTATTTTAAAAATAAAAATATTCCTCAGCCAAGGTTGTCCGCAGAACTACTGCTTAGTTCAGTTCTTAATCTAACCAGAATAAACTTATATTTAAGTTACAACCGCATTATAAATAAACAGGAACTTGCTTTATATAAGAAGTATATTCTTAAAAGGCTTCAGCACGTTCCTATTCAATACATCTTAAAAGAAGCATATTTCAGGAAAATAAAATTATATGTGGATACAGGAGTGTTGATACCCAGGCCTGAAACCGAACTTATTGTAGAGAAGGCATTTCAACTTTTAAAAAGTAATCCGGTAATGGAAAAAATTAATATTTTAGAGATTGGTACCGGAAGTGGTGCTATTTCTATAAGCATTGCTTATGAGATTTCCAGTGAATTAGAAATATCAGACACATCCTGGCAGGTGATAGCGACCGATAATAATCCTGGTGTACTGGAGATAGCAGAAAAAAATGCTAAAAATATTCTTGATAACGCTAAATTTGAAAATATAGAATTTATCGAATGCGACCTGGTACCGGAGGGGGATTCTGATTTTTTTAAACACTACGAAAAAAAAATTAACCTTGTAATTTCCAATCCTCCCTATATTTCTGAAGAGGATTATAAAAGTCTGCCCCGGGAAGTGAAAGAATATGAGCCAAAATCTGCTCTTCTGGCCGGTAGGACCGGCCTGGAAGTATATGAAAAAATTCTTACCAAAATCAAGCCCTATCTGTCCTCTGAATCATGTTATATTTTATTTGAAACTGATCCTGAAAAAAGCGCCTCATTAAAAGAAATGTCAGAAGATATCATCAGTCCAAAGGGAATAATAGTAGATAAGGATCATAATCAGAGAGACCGTATTCTGATAATTGAAGTATAAATAGTAGTGTTTGTTTTTTTAAAATTTAGGTGATAGGATTTTACTGATTTTTATTTACTAAAAGATAGAAATACAAGGAAAAAAAATTGAACCCGGCTTTAATCACAGTAATAATTTTTGTACTGACTTATATAGTTATTGCCACAGAAAAAGTAAATAGAACTGTAGTTGCATTTGCCGGTGCTTTGCTTTTAATTTTATTCGGTGTTTTTGGTATAAATGAGGCGGTAGGATTTATTAACTGGGAAACCATAGGGCTGCTATTTGGCATGTTTATCATAGTGGCGGCTTTATCGGATGCAGGTTTTTTTACATTTTTAGCCCTCGTACTTGCAAGGTGGTTGAAATATTCTCCAAGGAAGATATTCATCTTTTTCCCCATAATAACAGCGCTGCTTTCAGCTTTTATGGATAGTGTTACTGTGATGCTCTTTTTTGCTACTCTAACCTATGAGATATGCAAAATATTAAAAATGAATGCAACTCCTTTAATAATCACAGAGGTAATCATGGCTAATATCGGAGGGTCTGCGACTATGGTCGGTGATCCTCCTAACGTAATTCTGGGTTTGAAACTTGGTTTTTATTTTAATGATTTTATAATCCATAATGCTCCTATTTCCATAGTTGCCGGAGCAGTTACTCTTCTGTACTGTTATTTAGTAAGCCGGAAATCAATTGCTTCTTCCAAGGAGATACCAATGAAGGAGTTTGGAGAGATGGATCCGGCCAGAGCAATAGAAGACAGGAAGCAGCTTAAAGTAGGACTGGCTGCATTTGGAACGGCAATTTTCTTTTTAGTTACCCACAATTATATAGAAGAATATCTTCACATCCCACTTAAAGTTCCTCTTGCTGCTATGATACCTGCTTTTGTTATGCTGATTATTCTGGGCAAGAGATCAGAGAAAATCCTATTAAAAGTGGATTATGAAGTATTATTATTCTTTATGGGGTTATTTATGGTAGTAGGTGCGCTGGAGCATACCGGGGTAATAGAGATAGTTGCAGGTTATATTACCAATCTTTTCAAGGATAACCATATGGGGCTTTTAAGTACACTGGTCTGGGGCTCCGGTGTTGCCAGCGGGGTTATCGATAATGTGCCGTTTGCCCTTTCTATGGCGTACGTACTGCAAAGTATTGTCAAATTTGCAGGAGTTCCGGCACTATCAATAATGGTATGGGCAACCTCAATAGGTCTGGATATAGGAGGTAATTTTACTCCTATAGGAGCTTCGGCGAATGTGGTGGCATATACCACAATGGAAAAAAGAGGCCATTCGATAGGATGGGCAAAGTGGTTGAAGCTTGCAGTACCGGCCACACTGATTGCTCTTATAATTTCCAATATCGGAATTTTTATTAAGTATATTACCGGATTTTTCTAATTATCATCTTGTAAGTCAATCTATTTACCAATACATATATTATCATCTTTACTCTGTTAGATGTTTTATCGGACGAAGATTAATAAGAGCAATAAGAGGCAGTACTGTTTGAAAAAAAAATAAAAATCATTATAATAGGTTTCTGCGATAAGAAAGTTAATTGTAAATTGTCCAATACGACGCGGGCGCGGGGTGGAGCAGTCTGGTAGCTCGTCGGGCTCATAACCCGAAGGTCATAGGTTCGAATCCTATCCCCGCTACCAAATTTTAAGAACCATAAGCTGTAGGTCTTATATATTTCTTCA
Source organism: Candidatus Hydromicrobium sp. (assembly GCA_036514675.1). Taxonomy (GTDB): domain Bacteria; phylum Actinomycetota; class Humimicrobiia; order Humimicrobiales; family Humimicrobiaceae; genus Hydromicrobium. Next base: position 14,024 of record DATBWS010000010.1, on the reverse strand, counting down.
ATATTTTCTAACTGATAACAAAGCAAATATTTCATATATAGCATATTTTTATTAATATCGATTTTAAATTATAATTTACGTATGTTTTAAAAATAATTCCATATATATTACTAAATTCCTGAAATTTTTGCGGGACCATAGATATAAAAATGAGATTTTTAAAGGATCTATCTTATAATGCGAATTACTTTTTTTAAGAGATATAAACATAAAATATTACTCGGCAGGAGCCTATTACTTATTCTGGCCCTTTTTTTATGCATTAATTTTTCTGCCTGCACTTTTTTTTCAGGTGCAAAAAGCTTCTTTACGGAAAGATTTTCATCTGAAGGGGAAATGGATCAGGTAACCGGAATCGTGGAAGAGTTTTTTAGTCTGCTAATAATAAAAGATTATGAGGGAGCGTACGAATATATAAGCAGTAAAGATCAATCCCGGGGCAATCTTGAAAATTTTTCCGGTGAATTTAAAAATGTCACCGATATTGTCTCTATTAATATTAATTGGGTTGAAATAAAAAATAATCTGGCTATAGTGGGAATGGATTTGACCGATTACTATGACGGAGAAGAAAAGGTATTTAAGGACATTGAACTATCTCTGGTAAAAGAAGAAGATGAAATCTGGAAGATAGTATTTTGGAATTAGAAGGGTTATAGGTTAAGAAATTAAACTTTAAAATATAATTTATAAAAATTAGAACCAGAAAGGTATAAATTGAAAGTATTGTTTTTAGGAGATGTTTTTGGAAAGCCGGGAAGGGAAGTCTTAAAAAAAGAGCTGCCGGCAATTGTAAAGGAAAATAATATAGACATTGTTATTGCAAACGGAGAAAATGCGGCAGGGGGAATAGGAATTACTCCGGATATTTGCAATACATTACTGAATATGGGGATAGATGTTATAACATCGGGGAATCATATCTATAAGAAGAAAGAGATATATGATTATCTCGATCAGCAGCCACGGCTTTTAAAACCGGCAAATTATCCCCCCGGGACTCCAGGAAGAGGGTATTATATTATGTCCGATAAAAGAAATAATAAAATCGCTGTAATAAATATTTGTGGAAGAGTCTTCATAGAATATCTGGATTGTCCATTCAGATGCATGGACAAAATTCTGGAATATCTAAAAAAAGAGACTCCGATAATAGTGGTGGATTTTCATGCCGAGGTTACTTCCGAGAAAGTTGCCATGGGATGGTATCTTGATGGCAGAGTAAGTGCACTGGTGGGTACCCACACTCATGTTCAAACAGCTGATGAAAGAATACTTCCCGGAGGTACTGCATATATCACCGATGTTGGTATGGTTGGACCGAGAGATTCGGTTATTGGAGTAAAGAAAGAAAATATAATTGAAAGATTTTTAAAGATAATGCCGCAGAAATTTACAGTAGCGGAAGACGATTATTTGATTAATGCAGTTGTGATTGACATAGACGAAAAAATTGGTAAAGCAAATAATATAACCAGGATAAATATTGTAGCTGCCAAATAATTAATTCCTGGAAGCAGTATAGGCTCTAAAATGAAAGAAATATATAACTGCCAGTTTGCCAGAGACAGAATTATAACCAAAGCTTTAAAAACTATAGAATTTCATGACATGATAAAAAGAGGGGATAGAATATTGATTTCTATCTCCGGTGGACCTGATTCTATATTTTTGACTCATTTACTCTACCTTATACGTCCGTTTTTAAATTTAACCCTTTTTGGCTATTGCCTGGACCATATGACCAGGAATGGTGAATCCGCAAGAGATGCTTTGTTTGTAGAGAAATTATGCGGAGAATTGGACATCGAATTATTCAAACAAAAAATAGATGTGGCGGGATGGTGCAGGTCAAATAAACTTTCTTTCCAGGAGGGGGCAAGGAAACTGAGAATTGAAAAATTGCTGGAAATCTCGGGTAAAAACAATATAGGAAAGATTGCTACCGGTCATAATGCCGATGACAATATAGAAACTTTTTTTATGAACCTCTTGAGGGGTGCAGGAGCCAGAGGACTTTCCGGTATAAAACCAGTCAGTGGAAAATTTATAAGACCCATTATCGATATCTTCAGGAAAGATATTATTTCTTATTTGGATGAAAAGAAAATATCTTATTGTATAGACAGGACCAATCTTGAGAATATATATTTCAGAAACAGGGTAAGAAATATTCTCATACCGTTTATAAATAAGCACTTCCGGGTATCTTTTAAATCTAATATATTGAGATCTATAAATATATTAAAGGATGAGGACGAATTTTTAAAGGATTACTCGGCAGTTAAAATGGCCGGAATTGCTTCTGTTAAAAGAATCGGAGCTGGGAAATATACTGCCTTAATCAAAATACCGGTTTTGGAGATTCAAAAAGAAGCCAAAGCTGTACAGAGAAGAATTATATTGTCAGCAATAGAGATGATAAATGAGAATCTTGAAGATATAAGCTTTGAGAATGTAGATGATGTTTTGGGGATATGTGTTTCAGGAGGGGAAAGTAAAGTCATCCAGACTGGTGAGAAAATAAGAGTTTTTAAAATAGGGAACTATATTTATTTTGTTAATACTTCCCATATAAAACTCCTTCCGGATGAATTCAGGCAGTTTCTTAAGACAAATGGAAAGATAGTCAAAAGAAATAAGGGAATAGAGATAAAGGTTGGTGCTAAAATAAAGCTAAAAGACTTTAACCTTGAACTGTCATCAGAGGTATTAAGGTTGAATAAGGATAAAATAAAATTTAATGAAGCTAAAAATACAGAGGCTTTTCTGGATTATGCTAAAATTAAATCTCCATTAAAAATAAGAAATTGGAAAAAGGGGGATAAATTTTACCCTCTGGGTATGAATGGTGAGAAAAAACTGCAGGATTTTTTTATTGACTGCAAAATTCCAATACATATGAGAAAATTAATTCCCATATTTGTAGACAGCGAAAAAATAATATGGGTAGGAAAATATAGGATTGATGACCGGGTAAGAATAACAGAGGATACCGGAGAGGTTTTGCATTTAAAGTTATATGAAAAATAATTTATATATGATTTAATAAAATTATATTTTTGTTGGAGCAATTAATGGGATTATTTAAATTCAAAACAATCAATGGTGAAAAAGTCTTAATATGCAACAATACGAAAGTTAAGGTACTTATAGATGAAGAAAGGCTGCGCAGGAGGGTCAGGGAATTAGGACAGAAAATCACCAGGGATTATAAAGATAAAAATCCGGTTTTGGTGTCGATTTTAAGAGGTTCTTTTATTTTTCTTGCTGATATTAGCCGTGAGATTAAGATACCGGTTACTTTTGATTTTATGGCTGTTTCAAGCTATGGAAATTCCAGGGTGAGTTCCGGTATTGTAAGAATAACCAAAGACCTTGAATTAAGCATAGAGAATAAGGAAGTGATTATTATAGAGGATATAGTTGATTCCGGGAGGACTTTAAATTATCTGATAAAAAATTTACAGGCCAGAAATCCAAAAAGTATAGTGGTCTGCGCACTTTTAGATAAAGATGTTCCCAGAAAGACAGTAAATAAGGTTAAATATAAAGGATTTGATATCCCTAATAAATTTGTGGTAGGATATGGTCTTGATTTTGCAGAGAAATACAGAAATTTCCCTTTTATAGGGTATATTGAAAATGAACAGTAATTATATTATTATCTAGAAAGTATAAAGAAAAAATAATTTATAAGGAGTTGTTTTAAATTTGAAAAGTAATAGAGGTTTTAACAGCAGGGGATTTAAAAATATAGCATTATTAATATTGCTTATAGTGGTTATGTTCTTGATTTTAAGGAATCCTCTTTTTCTTTCACCAGTAGTTAAAGAGTTCAATCTAAATGAGTTTGTTGAAGCTGTGGAACAGGATAAAATAAGCACTTCAGTACCAATGGTGATAAAAGGGGAGGACAAAATAATTGAGGGTGAATTAAAAGACGAAACCAAGTTTGAGGTTTCATATCTAGGAGATTATGATATTACGCAGTTACTGCTGGATAATAATTTACCCTTTAAAATTGATAATCAGAAACAATCCGTATGGCTTCAGATTTTGATAAGCGCTATACCTTTTGTTATAATGTTTGGCTTGATTTTCTTTATGATGAATCAGCTTCAGGGCGGAGGTTCCAAGGTGCTTCAATTTGGGAAAAGCAAGGCAAGACTGGTGGATAAAAGTAAAAAAAGGGTTACCTTCAAAGATGTAGCAGGAGTTGATGAAGCTGTAGAAGAATTAAGAGAAATCGAGGAATTCCTGGAAAATCCGAGTAAATTTAAGGCAATGGGAGCAAAAATTCCCAAGGGTGTTTTATTATATGGGCCTCCCGGAACCGGTAAAACTCTTCTGGCAAGAGCAGTTGCAGGTGAAGCCGGTGTACCATTCTTCAGCATTAGCGGTTCTGAATTTGTAGAGATGTTTGTCGGTGTAGGAGCATCCAGGGTCAGGGATTTATTTAATCAGGCTAAGGCAAATCAGCCGGCAATAGTATTTATGGATGAAATTGATGCAGTCGGCAGACACAGAGGAGCTGGCCTGGGCGGAGGTCATGATGAAAGAGAACAAACTTTAAATCAATTGCTGGTAGAGATGGATGGATTTGATATTGACAACACGGTGATATTGATTGCGGCTACAAACAGGCCGGATATTCTGGATCCTGCGCTGCTCAGACCGGGAAGGTTTGACAGACAAATAGTTGTTGACCGGCCGGATTTACTGGGCAGGGAAGAGATACTGAAGATACATGCCAGAGGAAAACCTCTGGACAAAGGTATAAATTTAAAAAACATAGCCAAACAGACACCTGGATTTACAGGTGCCGATCTGGCTAATCTTTTCAATGAAGCCTCTCTTCTGGCAGCAAGACATAATAAGAAAAAAATAACTATGTTTGAGATAGAAGAAGCAGTGGAAAGAGTTATAGCCGGACCTGAGAAAAAATCAAGAATCATATCGGAAGAAGAAAAAAGAATAATAGCCTATCATGAATCAGGTCATGCGATACTTTCATATGTTCTTCCCCATACTGATCCTGTTCATAAAATATCTATCATTTCACGGGGAAGGGCACTGGGTTATGTGATTACTCTGCCCGAGGAAGACAGGTTTTTAAAATCCAAAAGAGAGCTTATAGATAATATTACACAGCTTCTGGGGGGCAGGGTCAGTGAAGAAATGAACTTCAATGATATAACCTCGGGTGCTCAAAATGACCTGGACAGGGCTACAAAAATTACAAGAAAAATGATTACGGAATATGGCATGAGTAAAAAGTTGGGTCCAATTACTTTTAAGGGTGAAGAAGATGAAGTATTCCTGGGAAAGGAAATTGTTTCAAGGCCTCATTATAGTGACAATATAGCTTCTGCTATTGATGAAGAAGTCCATAATATAATTATGGACTGCTATGAGATGGCAAGAAAGGTACTTTTAAAAAATAAAAATAATTTAACTGATCTAGCCAATGAGCTAATGAGAAAAGAAACTCTCAGCAGAGATGATATACTAAAGGTATTATCAAAAGTAGAAAGCCAGAAAAGCAAGAGAGTTGAAAAGCTAGAGGAAAAAAGTGAAGTTTTAGATAACAATAATGTAACAAAAACCGTAAAAAAGAAAGTTGCAAAAGTAGCTGATAAAAAATAATAATTAATAAATAAACTTTTATTTAAGTAAGCTATTTCAATATCCAAAAAAAACCAAACATTTTATAACCAGCTTTCAAGCATTACCAGGGAGAGATTAGGTGTAATATCTAATAAATACGGGTAGTGAAGTCATATAAAGAGTTCTTTAGTATAATGATTGCAACCTATTTCTTTCATGTAGTTTAAATGCTTATCATTTATAATATTATAATATTAATTTGGGACAGAGGAGTTAACCAGTGGATAAAAAAATGATAGAGGAAGGAGTAAAGCTAATATTAAAAGGTATTGGAGAGGATATAGATAGAGAGGGTCTTAAGGGTACTCCGGAAAGAGTTGCGGAGATGTACGAGGAAATATTCAGCGGGATTGGAGAAGATCCATCTAAGGAACTGGGGCCTATGTTTGACGAAAGCCATGATGAGATAATATTGATAAAGGATATCCCCTTTTATTCAATATGCGAACATCATCTGATACCTTTTGTGGGGAAAGCTCATATAGCTTATGTTCCCAATAAAACCGGAAAAATTATTGGCCTGAGCAAGCTTACCAGAGTGCTGGATATCGTGGCCAGAAGACTGCAGGTACAGGAAAGATTAACTTCGATAGTAGCAGATACCATTATGGGAAAAATAAAGCCCAGAGGAGTTCTGGTTATTATCGAAGCTGAACATTTATGTATGAGTATGAGAGGAGTAAAGAAGTCAAATACACTGACGGTGACTTCTGCTGTGAGAGGTTTGTTTAGAGAAAATCCAGCTTCAAGAGCCGAAGTAATGTCACTTATTAAACCAAATCAATAAATAATATATGAAGTTCAGAATAAGAGCGTTAGACATTAAAACCAGGCAGGAAGGCTTGAAAGAGTTTGAAAGAATAGGAGCTACTGCTGCTGGATCTAATATTATGGTGGATAAAATATTTCCTGTATCTCTGAAGATTAGAGGTATCAATCAATTGGCCGCGAATATATTGAAACAGGAAATGCTGGCCAGAGGCGGCGATGTGGTTACATCCAGGGATTCAATTATGGAAACCGGCGGTAAGCCAGATGTTATTGTACAGGGTACAGTAAAAAGTATCAAAAGTCTGGTCGGCAAGATTAAACAGCAGCCATTTGGTTTAAAAGATTTATCCGGTGATCTGGAAAGTTATATAGAAAAACTGGATAAAAACAGAAAAAGAAAAGAGTTAATAATAGGGAAGAAAAAATTTAACCTGAGTGAAGATATACTGGTGATGGGAATTTTGAATATTACACCGGATTCTTTCTATGACGGCGGATATTATTTTGAAAAAGATAAAGCTTTAAGCAGGGTTGAAACTATGGTAAAAGAAGGGGCACATATAATTGATGTGGGAGGAATGTCAACCAGGCCTGGCTCTCTTCCTGTAAGTTTTGAGGAGGAAGTTAAAAGAATTATTCCGGTAATAGAATATATCAGTAAAAATTATGATATTTTAATATCTGCCGATACTTACCGGTCTGGAGTAGCCAGGAGGGCAATAGATGCCGGGGCACATATTATAAATGACATAAGCGGCTTTTCTATGGATCCGGGTATAGTAAAAGTAATTGCTGAGGGTGATGTTTCAGCAGTTATTATGCATATTAAGGGAACACCTGAAAATATGCAGAAAAATCCGGAGTATGGAAATGTAATGGATGAGATTTATGATTATCTTGAAGAAAGAACTGATATGGCGGTCAATTCGGGAATAAAACCTGAAAAAATAATTGTCGATCCCGGTATAGGGTTTGGGAAAACACTGGAACACAACCTGGAAATACTGAACAAAGTTCGAGAGTTAGGAATGTTAGGATACCCGGTACTCATCGGAGCTTCAAGGAAGTCTTTTATCGGCAATATCCTGGATTTACCGGTAGAAGAGAGGCTTGAAGGCAGCCTTGCTGCGGCAGTTTGTTCGGTTATAAATGGAGTAAATATTTTAAGAGTTCATGATGTGAAGGAAACAGTAAGAGCGGTAAAAATTACCGGAAAAATTATTAATGGATTTTAATACTATCTTAAGATGTTCAGCATAATAATAAAAGACCTTAACTTATTTGGCTATCATGGGGTGAAGGAGAGCGAGAAAAAAGATGGCCAGAATTTCCGTTTCAATATTAAAATTTTACTGAACAAGGATAACTTTTTAAGTGAGGATGATTTAGAAAATACCCTGAATTATTCTGAAGTAATAAAGCTCATAAAGAGGATAAACAGCGATAACAGATTCAATCTTCTGGAAACATTATCTCAAACAGCAGCCGGCCGGATAATGGATATGTCCCCTATGATAGAGAAGGTGACCGTAAAAATAGAAAAGACTTCCCCGCCTATAGAAGAGAATCTGGAATCAGTAGGGGTTGAATATATACTTGATAGAAAAAGTATAGAAGACAGGGGAAAAGGTAAAATAGAAAGCAGTGAAATTGATGTTTATATGTCCCTTGGGTCAAATATTGGAAATAGAGAGAACAATTTAAGAAAAGCTGTTAATTTAATTGGTAGTAATCCCAGTATTAATATAGTAAAAGTATCCTCTATCTATGAAACGGAACCAATGTATCTTAAAGATCAGAATTCTTTTTATAATATCGTACTGGAGGCCCGAACCGGTGTGGAGCCTGGGCCATTTGAAATGATGGGATTTTTAAAAGGTATTGAATACAGTATGGGAAGAAAAAGAGTCGAAAATAAATACGGCCCAAGAATTATAGATATAGATTTATTATATTACGGAGAAATTTTTATAGAATCCGTTTTTTTAACTGTCCCTCACCCAGGAATAGAAGAGAGGAAATTTGTTTTAGTTCCCCTGAGTGAGATAACCCCCGGGTTTACATTAAAAGGTGAAAATATAGAAAAATTTATTGAAAAAAGCAATTTCACCGAAAGGGTAGATTTGATAAAGAGCTGGTAAGCAGTCTCAATCATTTTTTTATCTAAATATTATTATGAAATGCTTGCTCTATTGCATAAAACGTGTTACTTTTTATATATTTAGTAACACTATAATGGAGGAGTGCTATGCACATACCTGACGGCTTTGTTGATCTTAAAACAGCTGTTTTTACAGGAGTAATCTCTGCAGGCAGCCTTGCTGCGGCAATATATAAGGTAAAAAGGTATTTTAAGACGAAAGTCATTGCACTGATGGGAGTTATGAGCGCATTGATATTTGCCCTTCAGATGATTAACTTTTCCATACCCGGAGGGACTTCGGGACATCTTCTGGGCGGAGCATTGGCAGCAATAATACTGGGACCTCATGCCGGAGCCATAGTTATAGCAGTGGTGTTGATTGTCCAGGCATTTGTCTTCATGGACGGGGGAGTGACAGCATTGGGCGCGAATATTTTTAATATGGCTATTATCGGGGTTTATGGTTCCTATTTTATTTTTTGGCTAATCCGTAAGATATCGAAGTCAAAAGTTAATTTTTTTATCTCCACTGCTGTAGCTTCATGGTTATCGGTAATAGCTGCCTCTTTTTTTGCGGCGCTTGAACTGGGAATTTCGGGCACTTACGCTATGGGTGTTACTTTAAAAGCTATGGTTTTAGTTCACATGATAATAGGGATTGGAGAGGCCATAATTACAGTGGCGGTAATTGTTTTTATAAATAAAGTAAGACCGGATCTTATTTTAACCGGAGAAGGGAGTTTTGAATGACAGAGAGAAAAAATTATACGTTTGTGCTGGTAGGAATAATTGCAGCGCTGACAATTGCTATGTTTATATCTGTATTTGCCTCATCTTTTCCGGATGGATTGGAAAAAGTTGCAGAAAATCTTGGATTTATAGGTAATTCCAGGGAAATAGTACCGGAAAGTTTTTTCCTTATTCCCGACTATACATTCAGAGCTGTTGGAAGTGAGCTCTGGCAGGTTTCTCTAGCGGGAATGTCAGGGGTACTTATAATCCTGGCTTTTTTTGGAATTATTTATTTAATTTATAAGGCTGTAAATAAAAAAAGGTAGATTCTTTATTCCTAAAAAAGAGGAGTTCTGGTTTTATTGAGATATATTCTGGATATCAGGAACAAATTAATAATAATCCTGATAAATATATTTCTGGTGGTGAGTGTAGACAATGGTGAGTATATAATATTAGGTTTTTATTTTTTAACTGCTATTATGGTAGTATTCCTGTTCAGACCTGAATTAGGATTGCTTATAAAAAGAATATCAGTAGTGTTTTTATATCCTTTTTTTATTTCTATTTTTATTCCGTTTTTAGGTGGCGGAAAAACTGTAGCGAAGATTGATTTAAAAGTATTTACGCTGTCCATAACTGATAATGGGATTACAATCTTCGCTACAGTACTTATAAAATCATTTATATCTATCTTGCTTATAGCTTCGCTGCTTTTATCCAGTGATGAGATGGAACTTTTGAGGGGACTCAGAAAAATACACTTTCCCCGTATGATAGTTTCCATAATTTATTTAATGTACAGATATTTTTTTTTAATAATAGAGGAATCAAAGACCGGGCAGATGGCTATAAGAAGCAGGGTATTCAGAAGAACATCCTATGGTATTATAAATAAAAAACTATCCCATCTTATGGGTAATTTATTTATTAAGTCTTTTGACCGGGTGGAAAATATATATAAATCTATGGAGAGCAGAGGATTCGACGGGAATTTTTATGTAATAGAAAAGAAAAATAAAACAGGAGCCTTAAATATTATAATGCTTCTGACTTTTATTCTGATACCGTTATCCTTAAAAACCATTGAACTGCTTAATATATTATAGTAAATATGGAAGATTTAATTAATCTAAAGGACGATTTATTTTAATTCAAATGAATGATAAAAAAATAATTGAAGTAAAAGACCTGTATTATAGATACCCGGTCAGCAAGAGGCTGGGTGGAGGCAATGTTGGCTATAAGGAAGCCCTGAAAGGAGTAAGTATCTCGGTTGATAAGGGAGAGAAAGTATCGGTAATCGGACCCAATGGCGCCGGTAAATCGACTTTAATGCTTAATATAGCCGGCCTTCTGGATGAAAAATACCGACAGGGTGAAGTATTTATAGCCGGTAAAAAATTAAACGAAAAAAATATTTATGATATTCGTGAAAAAATAGGATTTGTATTTCAGGATCCAAATGACCAGTTGTTTTCAATAAAAGTTTTTGATGATGTAGCTTTTGGCCTTATAAACTACTTGAACAAAAAAAAGGACAGGCGGGCCAAAGACAGGGAGTATCTGGAGAAGATTGTAAAAGACAGTTTAAAAAAGGTGAATCTGAAAAATATAGGAGATGAGATTTCTCATTTTTTAAGTTTTGGAGAAAAAAAACTGGTGTCCCTGGCCACGGTATTATCCTATAACCCCGAGATATTAATTCTGGATGAACCTTCAGGCAATCTGGATCCCAGGAACAGAGCTAATTTTATAGAATTGATTAAAAATATGGATAAGACCATAATTATTGCTACCCATGACCTGGATATGGCTTATGAATTTTCCGATAGGTGCATAATATTAAACCAGGGAGAGATGGTATTTGACGGAGATTCAAAAAAGATTTTAAAGGATGAAAATTTTTTAAAGAATAATAATCTGGATCTACCTTTATGCCTGAAAAAAATCCTCTGTATTTAACACCAAAATAAAGATTAACAGTTCCAGCCTTCTGTTTTAACAATGATGTCACCATCAGTGAAATCCCCCGGAATCATAGCTTTTATCCGGGTTGATTCAGATGGAAATAGTGAGAAACAGTTATCGCTCCAGAAAACAGGAGCAATAATCCCGTTTGTGTTTTTATTATATAATTTAACCCAGATAAAAAAGGCCAGGTATTTACCTGAATTTGTGATATTCACGGTTGCATAATAAGTATTTTTTATCCTTTCCACATTTAAAATAACATCTATACGTGTCCGGGGCATTTTTCTTATCAAACTAATGTCCGCGTGATTTTTAAGGGGAGAATGATACCAGAAATCCTCACCTGTAAAAATATCCCTGTTCGTAGTCAGCCAGTATAATTGTGTACTCTGTGAAGCATGATTTTTTTTGATACCGAGTTGTAAAAAATAAACTGCTGAGAGATTGTTGATTTCGGGTAAAATAAAAATTTTTTTCCTGCTTTCCTTTTCGATGTTAGCCGTTAAATCCATAGATAATTTTTCTGTTAGATCGAAGTTATACATTTTAATGAAAACTTTTAAGCCTGGATAATCTTCCGGCTTATTGTTAATAATCCAGATGGAATGGTCGTCATACGAATACTGGATATGTAGAGGCTCGCAGGCCTTTTTTGCACCGAAAAATGCGCCGGTTGGATTTAGATAATAATCATATAATTGCCAGATAAGACATGGCCAGCAGCTATTGAGCATCCATCCGATAACGCCCGTTGCTTCCGGGAAATTTCTGTTATGTGCCTCATACATTGCTCTCCAGCTTTCATAACCCAGAACCTGGGCTGTTTTCGAATAGTCGGATAGATCTTTTGGTTGACCGTAGCGTTTTGAAATTGCTTCATCAATTTTTTTAGTGTTATTAAACTGTTCTCCGACTCCGGTATGATGATTCCATGCCTTACTTCCAACATACAACTGATTCCGGGGAAACATCTTTTTAATGCTTTCCATTATAGGAATACAGACATCCGGACAGGTTTCAGTATTAAAGCGCTCGGCATACCCCTGTCTTTCCTTATCATACCAGTATATCGGGGGTACATACGAATAAGGACCGGTCATTTTAACTCCGGTAACGCCTGTAAGTCTGGACGGTTTATGAGATGCACTTGAAATTGCCGGTAAATCATTATACGTTTCCTTTAAAACTTCCAGGTAAACCCGTTCCACATTTTCCGGAGGCGGAAAATCACTTCCGTAAAACCAGGCGGCAAATGATGGGTGGTTCCGCAAACGTAAAATCTGAGATCTCTCGGACTCTCTCGCGATATCGATATCACCTGGTTTCCAGCTGTCCCATTTTTCAAAATGGTTGCAGCAGGGCCAGCCGGCAAGAACAAGTATACCTTTTTGATCGCACAGGTCCCAGAAATAATCAGTAGCCAGTTTCCCTTCCAGGCGAACCGCATTCATATTTAGATTAATGAGAAAATCGATATCAATTTCATCCTGTCTCTTTGATTGACGCAACATTAAATCGGGAGACCATGCAGCTCCGCGGATCAGTAATTCTTTACCGTTAATCAGAAACAGCCGCGCTCTGTGTTTGTTGATGACCGTTTTAATATTGCGAATTCCAAAAGTAATGTTTATGCTGTCTGAAACTATATCTTTGATTTTTAGAATCGTTCTGAGTTTGTACAATTCCGGTTTTCCTAACTGATACGGCCACCATAAACGGGGATTTCTTATTCTTAGTTGAGGAAAATCATGGTGTGTGAAAATAAACTTGTCTGCAGAGAGAGGATTAATCGAAATGTGTTTACTAAACTTCATATTTTCCAGGGTACATTCGATTTCTGTATCTATTGCATAATTATGAGTATTAACTATCTCGGTTTCAATGGCAAGCTCTGCTTCATCCAGTGTACGGGTATTGAAATGAGTATGGACAAATGTATTTTTCAAAGCAACCGGACCTGTAGAATATAAGATTACGGGCTGCCAGATTCCCATGTTATCATCCGGCATGCCGGGTGCCCAGTCTATAAAGGTTATTGCCAGATCATCTGGTTCCGGTGAAAAGACTTCGACAGCAAGGGCGTTTTTTTTATCAATTAATACAAAATTAGTAATATCAAAATCATACAGTCGAAAGGTTCCATTCACATAATTGGTGCCGGCAATTCTTTTGCCGTTGAGCCAGATATTTGCGGAATAATTGATTCCGCGAAAGTTAAGCCAGATTCGCTGCCTCTGCAGGGAACTATTTATGATAAATTCTGTCCTATACCACCAGGATTTTCTAAAAGGGCTCTCTTCTGGTTTGTATTGTAATGAAAAATTGATGTTTCGATCTTTCTTATAACCGGGGATTTTTAATAAATTCAGTCCAAAATAGGGGTCATCATAGACGTTGTTATCTACTAAGGCTGCGATAACAGTATTTGGGATACTTGTGGGATACCACTTATGATGTTCATATCCTGGTCTGGATATAGTTTCTCCATAGTCATTTATATCTTTTGAACAAATTAAAAACCAATTATCGTTCAATATTTTTTTCATTACTTTCTTTCCTAATATTTAAAAATTACTTGCAGTATTATTTATCAGTTATTATAGCATAGCAATATTTTAAATATGTTCAAAAAATGGACGTATTTTTACTACTCTTTATGATAAAATATCAAACATGAATGGATTTTTGGGATTAGGAGAATATTCAATGAAAAAATTCAAAATATCATGGATAC
>DATBWS010000009.1:0-16980 GCA_036514675.1 Candidatus Hydromicrobium sp. | reverse complement strand
TCGATAAAGAAATGAACGTGGCAGTAATAGATCCTGATAAATGTATCGGATGCGGCCTGTGTGTTAAAGAATGTCCCTTGGGAATTATTAAGCTTGTACCCGCAAAAGCGAATATAGTATATCAGTGCAGTTATGAATCCTTAAAGAATATTCTGGGCAGGGAGAAATGCGATGTGGGATGCCTGCACTGCAAAAAATGTTTTAAAGTATGTGAGAGCGGGGCTATAATGTGGGACGAGGAAAAATCTGTTCCCAATTTTGATTTTTCAAGGTGCACTATGTGCGGAAAGTGTATTGAAGCCTGTCCGCACGGCAGGCTTATTAAGCTTTCCAATGTTGCCTTAAAGAATAAATCGTCGGGTATTGCAAAAGATAAGGAAGGTAGTAAAGAACCTGTGAAAATATCCTAAAATATCATAACTAACATTTTTTTGTTTGCAACTTTATAGTATTGTAATAAATTATGAATAAAGATCTGCTTGAAAAGATTAAGAAAAATGTAGAGAAAGAACCTTACGCAAGGCTTTTCAATATTAAGATCATAGAGTTAGATGAAGGGCATTCTGTTGCTGAGATGAAGGTTTTAAAAGATTATGAAAATTTTTTCTTTATTACTCACTGAGGTGCGATTTTTTCTCTGATGGATGTGGCTTTTGGTTCTGCTGTAAATTCTTACGGTACGGTTGCGGTTGCACTGGATATTAACATAAATTATATAAGGCCCTCTGTTACCGGCGATATGCTCAGAGCTGAGGCAAAAGAAGTAAGCAGGGGCAATACAATTGCTACCTATAATATTATTGTAAAAAACAATTCAAATAAAATAATAGCTTCCAGTCAGGCAGTAGCGTATTTAAAAAAAGATAAACTTCCTTTTTTATGATACTGCAGTAACCTGATTGATATTACGGCAGCATTGTATGTTTTGATTTAGAAGATTAAAACAGTGGCAGATATTTACAACTCGAAGCTCTTATATTTACCTGCTTCAAATTCTTTACCGACTTTATCGAATAATCCTTTTACGTGATCGTCCATTGTTAGATAGATTATCTGCCATCCTTTTTTTGCGATGTCTGCCAATTTATTTATAAGAATTTCCCGCTTTTGCCAGTCCGAATGCTGAAAGGCATCGTCAAGAATTAAGAAAAGAGTATCCTCTTTTAATATTTTTGAAGTAAATCCGATTCTAAGTGCCAGCATTACTTGTTCTTTAGCTCCCGTGCTTAAATCTCTTATATCAAAATCATCATACTGGTCGGAAACAATCAGTCTATCATTATCCAGTGCAAGTTTATTATATCTCCGGGTAATATCCTTTAAGGGGCTCAAAACTATTTTTGACTGCAATCCTTCTTGTATTTTTACATCTTCTTCTTCGCGTAGTTTGGAGATGACTTTGTGGACACTAAAACCTGCCACAATATTTGCAGTGGTTTCTCTTAGTTCATTTTGTACTCCAAATCTTTTTTGGCGCAAATTTTCAATAAGATCTTCCCAGCTAATACTGGGGTCATCTCCAGTTTTTACATATATTCTATATTTTAACTTTTGAATTTTATCTTCCTGGTTTTTAATTTCTTCCCTGATACGTTCAAGTTCTGATTGAATTTTCTCATATTCCTGCCGGTTATACATAGTTCTTATATCTTCTGAAAGGTAATCTGTTTCTGATACTCCCAGTTTAAATAGTTCTTCTTTTTCCTTATCAATCCGATCTCTCAGATTCCTATTATTTTGCTGTAAGTCCTTTATTATCGTTTCCCATTCCTGTTCTTTAACTTCCTTTTTAATAAAGCTTGTTATTTTCTGGTTGATGGAAGAATGCAATTTTAGGAGTTCTTCATTAAGATTATCGATTTGTTCTTCTATTACCCCTAACTCGCTGTTAGATCCCCTCTCTTCATTTAAGGCGGATTCAAGTAATGCAATATCTGTTAACTCTTTACCAATTCTGTTTTTAAATTCTTTTTCAATTTTATTAAGTTCCTTATTTTGTCCTGCCTGTTTTGAAAAGCTATGAAATTTTTTAATATATACAAGAGAAGATGCCAGTGAACCCAAAAAGCAAAAACATATAATTACTAAATACAGGATCAATGCAGTGACAGAAGTTTTCTGGTACGAAAAAAACAAAGCTGCAGCGGTAGCTGTGCCTGCGGCCGCTAGAATACCGCATGCAAAAAGTAAAGATTTACCGGGTTTTTTTATAGTTTTTAATGATAAATCTTTGTAATAAGGTAAGGCGCTTTCCAGCCATTTAAAGTCTTTACTTTTTTCGAGGGTGCTTTTATATCTCTCTTCCAACTGGTTATAGTATTCTTTTTTGCCTTTGTATAAAGAGAGCTCATTCTCTATTTTCCTTAATTCATCATCAGGGATATGATTTAGTTTTGTATTTAACTCTTTGATTCTTTCTGATGTCAGATAGGCCTGGTGTCTTTTTGCCTTATTAAGGTGTGCTAACTTATCCTCCAGAGATCTTTCTTCAATCCTGTAGGTTTTCAGTATCCCCTGAGTATATTCGGATTCTATTTCTTCAAATTGTTTCTCAATACTGTTTAGCTCATCTATGGTATCGCTATATTGCTTTCCTTCGCCCCGCTGCTGGAGACTGATCTGGCTACTTACGATCTCCGCTGATTTTACGGTTTTAGAAATATTACTGTCTTTGTCAATCTTATCCAGAATATTTATGCCTGATAATACTTCTTTAACTAAAAATTTACTTATGCCTTCATCATTTTCTATCCCGGCTTCCCCGCCTTTTACTACCAGGAGTTTTGCCATTGATACAGGTAACCCTTTTTCACTACTTTCCCAGTAATCTTCTAATTTTTTCTGAGATGAGGGAGAAAAATCAATCGTTTGTTCTTCCAAACCGCTGATAGCAATCTTTCCCTTTCCTCCTTTTCTTAAATTACACCAAAGGCTGATATTCTTAAATAAAGAGCAAATTATAAATTCAGTAAGAAAAGTTTTCCCTTTCTCATTTCCACTGTATATAAGATTAAATACACCAAACTTAGCCATAAAACTTTTAACCGGCCCCAGATCTTTTACTGATATTTTATCGATCTTAATTCCCATAAATTCTTAATTTATATAATATAATTATTCCTTTAAAATTATATGAAGAGCTTTTTCTAAAATATCTTCCTTTGAGGTAATTTCATTATCCCATTCCATTTTTTCAATTTCATCTATTAGTTTCTCTACAATAACTATTCTTTCCGGATCATTAAATATTGATACTTCAGTCAGATCAGGTTCCTCGTGGTTATAAAAAGTGAAATTTTTAAGTGTTTTTTTAGTTATTTCAAGAAGCTTATTTTTATCAGATGTGTATCCCTTAATTTTTAATCGGATTCTTGCTTTAAGTACTTCATTTTTATTTATATTCCATTTTCTGATTATTTCTTCTATTTTTCTTTCCATATATTCAAATTCATTGGTGGTAGGTAAGGAGATTAAAGTTTCGTTAAAAAATATGTAGTCAGTGTCGATTACTTTTTCAACTACTTCTAAAGTACCTGTGTTTAAGATTAAAAAGCTCCTCTTTCCGGTTTCGTTTATGTCCAGACCACATGGTGATCCGGGATAATAAACTTTGCCCAAATTTATTTTTTTGTGTATATGGCCCACTATGATTTCAGCGGGGTTATAGTACTGGATATCATTTCTGGTAAAAGGCATATAAATGCCTGGTTCGTAGGGATTTGAATCACGCAGCCCTGCCATGTAGTCGCCATGGCCAATCAGAATCCAGAGTTTAGGCAGGCTTTCCTTATATTCGGCTATAACTTCTCCCATGGACCTGGCTGGCTGGTAAGGTATGAAAAGGAAAACAACGGGTGGTTCTCCTAATTTAATAATTTCAGGTTTACTAAAGACTCCGATACTTCCTGAAGTAAAATACTGCTGTTTAATTGATGGGTCATGATTTCCGGGAATTAAATAGAATTTAATCTGATTATCAATAATTTTTTTATTTTTACAAAACTGGTCAAACTCAGAATAATTTTGACTTTCTTCATTAAACAGATCACCTGCGATAATCAATGTTTTGATATCTTCAGAAAGCATTTTATCAAGAATATTTGATAGTGCATTCCATCTTTCAGGAGATTTTTCTTTTGTTTTTAAATGCACATCTGCTGTAATTGCTATTTTCATTTCTGCTACTTTAGATTAAGATATAGCGCTCTTGACCGAAAGAGAATTGCCTATAAATTAGTTATATAATTTATATATAATATACTTTAATTTGCAGTTAAGTCCAAATATTTTCTTATTTTTGATTATTTTTACTTTTAGTTTTTTATTTTGTGGGCAGCCTTTTTGTATGGGTTAATTCTATATGTTATGGTATCATAAAATGCCAAAGTAAAATGAAAATGAAGACTTGAAATGATGGTTTTGAATGAAAGTAAAAAATTTTGAATTCAGTCCTGATCTGTATGATCTTCAGGTAAACTGGCCTGAAAGATTAAAAAAAGAAAAAGATTTCTTTTCAGGTATATTTAAAAAAAACAAAATTGAAAATGTGCTTGATGTAGGCTGCGGCACAGGACATCATGCGGAATTTTTTTCCGGATACGCAAAAAAAGTAATTGCAATAGATCCTTTTGGGGAGGCCATAGATTATGCCGAAAAAAATGTGATAAAATCACAAAATATTACACTACTTAAGGAAGGATTTGAAGGATTGGAAAAAATTCCCTATGGTGAGTTTGGCCTTATAACCTGCCTGGGGAACACTCTGCCTATTCTGGGGAACCGCAGGAAGGTAAAGCAGGCCCTCGAGAAAATGAGAAATAAGCTGGCAGCTCGCGGCATGGCAATAGTTCAATTCCTGAACTTTAACTGTAATGTTCTGGAGGAGAATAGATTCTATGCTCCAAAGGTATTTAAAAAAGATGGAAAGAACTATATTTTTATCAAACACTTTGAATATGGAAAGATTAAAACCAGGGCGGACTTCATAATTACAATAATTCATAAGAATAAGGTAGAGGATTTTTTCATAAATTCTTCTTACCTCTGTACTTTAAAAATAAATTTATTTTTAAAAATGGCCAAAAATTCAGGATTTAAAAAAATCGAGCTTATGGGACCGGGAGGAAAAGAAGTATTTGATAGTAGAAAACATGTAAGCCTTTTGGCGCTGCTTTACAGGTGAAAGTATAATTATGTATACATACGTAAATGTGAGTAAAATTATAATTTTTAGAAACTTTACAATTCCGGGACAACAATGGAAATATTGAAGAGATTCGGTGTGTCTATAGAAGAAAAACTGCTTCAGAAGTTTGATTATTATGTAAGAAGCAGGGGTTACAAAAACCGTTCCGAAGCCTTAAGGGACCTGATAAGAAAAGAACTGGTTGTAAGCCAGTGGGAGGAAAGCGAGCAGGAGGTAGCCGGAGCGGTTATTATTGTCTATGACCATCACCGGAAGGAACTAGCGGATAACCTGATAAATATACAGCATGATTACAGCGAAATTATAATATCCAGCCAGCACATCCATCTGGATCATGAGACATGCCTGGAAATAATTGTGGTGAAGGGTAAGATTAAAAAAATATTCGAGCTGGAGGCTAAACTCAAATCGGCAAAGGGTGTCAAACATGCACTGCTGGCAAAATCCACCCTGGGGAAGGAAATGTAAATCAGGTATTTTCCTGCCCGTATCTGCAGTATTTAAGAAGACTGCATATTGGACATTTAGGATTCTTTGCGAGGCAAATAGTCCTGCCAAATGCTATTATCCTATGCGAGAAACTGCTCCAACTATTTTCTGGGATTATTTTCATAAGATCGAACTCGATTTTTACAGGATCCGAGTTTACCGTGAGGCCCAGCCTGTTTGAAATTCTTTTTACATGGGTATCCACTATTATAGCCTGCTTACCGAATACATTTGCCAGCACTACGTTGGCAGTTTTTCTTCCCACACCGTGAAGTGAGGTTAAATCTTCAATATTATCCGGCATTTTGCCGCCAAATTTATTTATTATATCTTTTGCACAATTGATAATGTTTCTTGCTTTGTTTCGGAAAAAACCGGTAGATCTTATATCTTCCTGGAGCTGGATTATATCTGCCCTGGCAAAATCTTCCGGGCTCCTGTATTTCTCAAAAAGGTGCGGGGTAACCTTATTTACCAGCTTATCTGTGCTTTGTGCAGAAAGAATGGTGGCAACGAGCAGCTGGAATGAGTTTTTTCGCTTGAGCGAAGTATGGGTATCGTCAGGATATTCCTGATTTAGAATACTTATTATTTTGCTGATATTCTTGACTGCGGGTTCGAATACAGCAGTATGGATATGATTTTTTCCGGTTATGTTTTTTTTATTTTTCATGTTTAAAGCAATTATTTTTTATTTTTTTTATTTTTTAAGTAAGCTTCCATTTCTTTTACCGTAAGGGTATTGGATACATCTTCTTTCTCCAGCCAGCCTTTTCGGGCGATATTTACGCCAAACCGGTAATCATAAAGGTTCTTTATACTGTGTGCGTCCGGGTTTATAAAAATTTTTATTCCCTTTTCCTTTGCATATTTACACATTCTCCAGTCAAGGTCAAGTCTGAAGGGACTGGCATTTAGCTCAAGGTCTACATTGTTTTCTGCTGCTGCATTGATTATTCTGATTATATCCACTTTATAAGGGTCCCTTGCCAGGAGCAGTCTTCCGGTAGGATGTGCTATCATGGTGGTAAATTTATTTTCAATTGCTTTTATTATTCTTTCCGTCATTTGTTCTTCACTAAGATTAAAGTTGGAATGAATGGCGGCTATAACAAAATCAAACCTGGACAGGATCCGGTCGTTATAGTCAAGGCTGCCGTCAGGTAAAATGTCCGATTCTATTCCTTTAAATATCTTAAAATCACTGCATTTCCGGTTTAATCTGTCAATTTCACCCAGGTATTTGTCAATGTCTTCTTCCTTTAATCCTCCGGCGTATGCGGCCGTTTTACTGTGCTCGCTTATTCCTGCATACTGGAAACCCATTTGTTGAAGATGGCTGCAAATATGCTCTATATTAATGTTTCCGTCGCTGTATGTGGTGTGAATGTGAAAAATTCCCTTTATATCTTTTTCCTCTATTAATTTTGGCAGGGTCCCGTTTTTGGCAGCTTCGATCTCTCCATAATTTTCCCGGAGTTCGGGAGGTATCCAGTCCATCGAAAAGAAGTTATAGATGTCACTTTCATCGGAACACTTAATAAGGCTGCCGTTTTTAAAAAGCCCGTATTCGTTCATTTTTATATTTTCTTTTTTAGCCGCAGTCCTCATAGCGGTATTATGTTCCTTGCTTCCTGTAAAATGGTGGAGGGCATATGGATACTGAAAATCATCAACAGTTCTGATGTCGACATTAATTCCTGATTTCAGCCTTATGCTCGATTTGGTGTCTCCTCTGGCAATAACATCTTCAGCTTCTTTAATACCGGTAAAGAAGTCCATTACTTCCTGGTGGTTATCAGTACTTGCCACTATATCTATATCCTTTACTATTTCCTTCTTTCTACGAACACTGCCGGCAAGGCTTGACCTTTTGATATATTTGAAATCCTGTATTTTCCGGTGAATGGATTCAGCTTCTTCTATAATATTGGCAAAAAGAAACTTACCCTGAAACTTCTTTAAAACCTCAATTCCCTTTAGTATATTCTCTTGAGTTTTTTTACCGAAATTGGGTAGATCCACCAGCCTGTTTTCTATACAGGCATATTCCAGCTGTCCAATGTTACTTATTCCCAGATTGTCGAAAAGGTATTTTATTTTTTTGGGTCCCATAGTGGGAATAGCGAGCATTTCAACAAGTCCCGGAGGGATGGATTTTTTCAGGTCTTCGTAAAGCTTTAGTTTTCCGGTATCAATCACATCTTTTATTCTCTCTGCAATATGAGGGCCTATTCCTTTTATGCCGGTAAGGTCTTTTATTTTTAGATCACTGCTAAAATCAATCTCTGATGCTTCCAGAGCCCGGGAGGCATTCTGATAGGCTCTTATTTTAAAAGAGTTTTCGTCCTTTAATTCCAGGAGTACGCTTATTTCTTTTAAAATTTTTATTACTTCTTCCTTATCCATAAAAGACCGCAAGCTTCCTGATCGCTTTTATTTTTGTCTCTCGACCAATTTTACTATCTCAGCGATATTATCTCTCTTGAGAGTTTTTCCATTCTGTAAATAACCAGTAGGGAGCTTTTCCTCCATGAAGAGGTAGATTCATAGTCCCTGTTCTCATAATATACTTATCTTCTTTTTTTATTTAAGAAACCTATATTGATTTTACCATTTTTTGAAGGGATAAGAACAGCAGCTGTTTGCAGACTGTTTTTATCCATGATAGAAGTTAAGCTAAGCAGTGCTTATGAAGATAGCAAAGGAATTAAGGAAACATTGTATGCCGGAATTGTTTAGGTTAAAATAACTGCGGAGGGTAAGATGGCAAAGAGAAAAATAATAAAGATTGATGAAAATAAATGTACCGGCTGCGGCCTGTGTGTTCCGAATTGCCCGGAAGGAGCTCTTCAGATTATAGACGGAAAAGCCAGGCTTATAAGCGATCTATTCTGCGATGGCCTGGGTGCTTGTATTGGGGAATGCCCGGAAGGAGCAATAACAATCGAAGAGAGAGAAGCGGAACTGTATGATGAGAAGAAGGTAATGGAAAATATTGTAAAACAGGGGAAAAATGTAATAAAGGCCCATCTCAAACATCTTAAGGATCATGATCAAACTGCATTTTACCGGCAGGCACTGGAATATTTAGAAGAGAAGGGAATAGATAATCTGGAAGAAGCCAGTGAGCAGAGGGGCAGTTCAGGTGAAGATGAGACGATTAAATCTTTTTCCGGGTGTCCCGGTTCAAGGGTAATGGATTTAAGAGAGGAAAAAGATACTGCCGGAAAGAGCAGCGCAGATTCTGCTGGAATATCGCAATTAAAGCAGTGGCCGGTTCAGATAATGCTGGTTCCAATAAATGCTACCTATTTTGAAGATGCAAATCTTCTTATTTCTGCCGATTGTGTCCCATTTTCATATGCTGACTTTCACCGGGATTTTCTTAAAGATAAAATTTTACTGATTGGCTGCCCCAAGCTTGATGATGCGGTATTCTATAGAGATAAGATCACAGAAATATTAAAAAACAATAATATTAATTCTGTCACCGTTGCCTATATGGAAGTGCCCTGCTGCTTTGGAATGGTTAAATTGGTTGAAGAAGCAGTGAAAGCATCAGGCAAGAATATACCGCTTGAAAATATAGAGATAGGTATAAAGGGGAGCATAAAATAATATATATAGACCTTATTGTATTATTGACTAAAAAACTCTATAGGTTTCATTTGATATAACTACTCTGATTTAAAGCAACAAAGTTAAATTTGGTTATTCCATGATTCGTTTTTTCCCAGTAGAAAGGCCTGAAAAACAGCTGGAATAAAGCTTTATATGCTGCAATTGAGTGAAATATCCAGTATATCGGATTAAGCAGTGAATAAGGTATTAGATTGTAGTATCTTCTGGAAAATGCTGCACTCAGATTAAGAAGAATCATTATTAAATTGCCGGCAATGAGGCTTATGGTTCCCATAAGGATTATCGGTCCGGGAATTGATGGAAATATTATGAAATTACGGGTGAATGCCCAGAACAGGAAAGTAATCCACATAATAGGATTAACCAGAAAGGTAAATGGTGTTCCGGTAATCAGCATCTGAAAGGAGAACCATTTCCAGAATCCCAGGGTTTTTATAAGCTTTACGGGATGTCTGTTATATACTAAAGAAGTCTGCATATAACCCTTTATCCATCTTGAGCGCTGCCTGATCCAGTTTCCGAAATTTTTATTTGCTTCTTCATAGGTGGTAGAATTGATGACTCCAACTTTTTTATTTTCGGCTGCCATTCTGATTCCAAGGTCCGCATCTTCTGTAACATTAAATGGATCCCAACCGGACATCTTCTTAAGAATATCTACTCTAAAATGATTACTGGTTCCACCCAGGGGTATGGGCAGTTTAAACTTGTAAAGACCGTTAAGCATATAGTCAAACCAGTAAGTGTATTCAAGAGTGAACATTTTAGTTAAGAAATTTTCATTTCTGTTATAGTAATTTAGATAAGCCTGGAAGCACCCGTATTCACCGGAACTATTTTGAAAAGCTATAAGTGCTTTTTTAAGTTGATCGGATTCAGGTATATCTTCTGCATCGTAAATTACAAGATACTTACCTCTTGCGAAATAAAGCCCATAATTACATGCTTTGGGCTTTGTGATCGGGGTGCCGTTTGGAACATAGAAAAATCTCCAGCTTGAAGGAGGTCTCATACTTTTTGCCATATTTATAGTTTTATGATCATTCCCTTCAAACAGGAATATTACATCAAGCTTGTCTTTAGGATAATCAAGATTATTTATCGCATTTATAATATTTTTTAAAACCTGCTCCGGCTCCCTGAATAGGGGAACAAGAACCGTATAAACAGGATATTCTTTTATTTCCTGGCTTTTTTCAATTTCATATTTTTTGCCGGCGGTAAATCTGTTTCTTATTCCGGCCATACTTATAATGAATTTATAAAATATGGCCAGAAGATAGAAAACTTGCACAAATGCAAATAACCCGATCAGTATTTGATGGGTGTAGAACCACATGCCTAAAGTTATGCACAGCAAAATCGCACAGAAAAATATTATCTGTGGTTTTGTCATTCTAATGAATGCAGATTCTTCTGGTTCCCTGTTGTGCAGGCCGAATATTGCTTTGGCATGAAGGCTTCTTTTAAAAATTTTTCTTACCAGATTTGATATATCCTGGTCGGTTATTATTTTTTCTTCTATTTCCTGTACATCGAATTTATGTTTAAAATGTTCCAGAGTTTTTATGTTTTTTGGATATGAAGTCAGAAGAATCAGTTTATTATTTATTATATATAAAGGGAGTGCCTGAAATTCAATAATTTCTTCCGGTTCAACTTTCTGGAGCAGATCTGTATCAAGCCAGTGGAAATATTTTTCAATATCACCGGATACAAAAGGTAATTCAAGTTTTTCTGCCAGGGTTTTATAGAACTGCAGTCTGGTTATAAAACCATTGCTTACCAGTATCCAGCCCAGCTTTCCTCCCTGGCTCTTTTGAATACTCAGTGCTTTGTATAAATCTTCCCTGGAGAGATAACCTTCATTTACAAGGATGTCACCGATTCTATTCTCCCATTTTATGGAAAGTTCATCCTCGCATATTTGTTTTTCCAGTAAATTATTGATTAATTCCATATATTTTCTTATTAAAAGTATTAATATTTATATTAAAACATATACATAATTAAAAGTAAAGAATTATTATAAATAAATAATAAATATAATTAATAATACATATTATGATAAATGGATACAAATAACTTGGAAGTAAGTCAAATTAAAGATTAATTTCTTACCATTTTAAGGAAGCAATTATATAGCAGATGGAAGATATTAAATGTTTTGATGTATTTACTTAAGTTCTTATTAAAGGTACAAAAGCTACGTCACATAAACCTATTTTTTTGATATTCTTGCCCTGTTTGATTACTTTGTAGAGAGTCTGATTCCAGCTTGAAGAGCCGACAGGGATCACCATAATCCCACCATCTTTTAATTGTTCTATGAATGGTTGGGGGATGTGGTCGGGCGCAGCAGTGACAATTATTCTGTCATATGGTGCATATTTTTCCCACCCCAGGTAACCATCGTGGTTACTCATTTTTATATTTTTATATTTTTTAAGTAATTTTTTATTTTTTTCATATAACGAAGTAATTATTTCCACGGTGTATACTTCCTTTACTATTTCAGCCAGTATTGCTACCTGGTAGCCGGAACCGGTGCCGATTTCCAGAACCTTTTCATTTCCGGTCAGTTCCAGACTTTCAGTCATTAGTGCTACAATATACGGTTGTGATATGGTCTGTGCGGATCCGATTGGAAGCGGCCTATCTTCATAGGCTGAATTTCTGTATGATTCATCTACAAAGATATCCCGGGGTATTTTTCTTAATGCATCCAGGACCTTTTTATCTCTAATTCCCCTGGAAATGATCTGGTTTTGTATCATATTTTCTCTGAGTAATTGATATTTTCTGTTATTCAGGGAACCGGAGTTTATGTCTGTTCTTTTCATAACTTGAAGTTTTTTGTGATATAATAACTTGCTTTAAATGTTAATGTAAAAAACATTATAACACAGAAAATATTATAAAATGATTAATCTAAAACTGGCAAATATACTTACCGATATTGCAGAAATTAAAAAATCCGGCACTGATGACAAGAATATGTCATTAAATCTGACAGTAGCTGCAAGGACTCTCAGGGATAGTCCTGAAAGAATTGATAAAATTTACAGCAGCGGAAGGCTCAAAGAGCTGGTTGGTATAGAAGGATCGGCTTATAAGCTTATAAGGGAATATCTGGAAACAGGCAATATCCGGCTATACGAAGAAATAAAATATAAATACTCCGAAGATTTAATAAGATTAATAAGAATAAGTGGTCTTGAAAAAAAAAGAATGTTCAAAATCTATGATGCTTTTAGTGTAAAAAGTTTGGAAGATCTAAAGGACAGGCTTAATGATGAGAGTAAAATTTCCGGCATTCTTACTGAAGCTATTTCAGAAAAAAGTGCCACCGTTAAATCTTGTATTGAGAGGCTCAAGCAATCACTGGGCTATATTGAAAGCATAAGGGGAATGTTTCCCCGCTGGGAAGTAGAAATTTATGTGAATGAGATAAAAAATAGCCTTTATAAGATTAAAGATATTGAAGAAGTTTTAGTGGTCGGTTCCCTGAGGAGAAAAAAAACTGCGGTAAAAGATATTGATATACTGGTGCGGCCCTATTTTAATAGCCGGCTGTATGATTTTGTAAAAAGCGAGAAGTTGCTGGAAGAAATTAAATCACTTAATTTTGTAAAAAGACTTATAGGTAAGGACACCAGACAGGAAAATATAAGTGCGAGATTTGAAACTGTTTTCGGAGTAGAAATCGAGTTTATTGTAAGCAGCCATAAGAATTGGGCTGTGGATATGCTGTATGCTACCGGAAGTAAAAAGCATATGAAGAAATTGGAAGTAGTAGCAAAAGATAGAGGATATTTTAAAAGCGGAAGGATAGATACTGCCACTTTTCCGGAAGACAGCAGGAAAGGGATAATGAATTGCCTGGAGGCTGACGGGACTCAATACGAGAAGATTATTTACAGCAAGCTGAACTTACAATATATACCCCCCGAACTTAGAGAAGATCTGGGAGAAATAGAGCTGGCAGAGAACTATTTGCTGCCGCCGCTTCTAACTATGGAAGATATTAAGGGTGATCTGCATCTTCATTCAAGGTGGAGTGATGGGATTATCAGCCTCAGGGATATGATTGAAAGAGTAAAGAAGTTTAATTATGAATATATAGCAATTACCGACCATACTACAAGTAACTATTATGGGAGGGGCCTGGATACCGAGAGGCTGCAGAAAAAAATAAATTATATCGGTAAATTGAAATCCCGATTTAAAGATTTTTACATTTTAATGGGATCGGAAATCGACATTAAGGGAGTGGGTAAATTTGATTATCCTGAAAATATAATCAAAAAAATGGATATTGCTATTGGATCAATGCATTCGTCTTTCCTGAATACGGAAGCCGAAAATACAGCCAGAGTAATAAGCGCGGTTGAAAATAAATATATTGATTTTATAGCGCACCCTACAGGAGTGGTTTTTGGAAACAGAGCGCCTTATTTTATTGATATCGACAGGTTGATTTCAGCGGCGGCTAAAAATAATAAAGCGCTGGAAATAAATTCATATTTTTTAAGGATGGATCTTAATGAGCAAAATGTCAGGAAAGCAAGGGAAATGGGGGTAAAGGTAGTTATAAATACGGATGCCCACCGGCCCAATAATATGGATATGATTAGACTGGGAGTAGATATTGCGAGAAGAGCAGGACTTCAGAAAAAAGATGTACTAAATACGCTCCCCATTGAAGAATTAAAAGCATGGAAGAGACAAAGAAGTCAGACATGATCGGTCACTTTTTCCTGTAATACTTAAACACCTTTTTATCTTTGAAATCAGGTATGAATAAGTCTTCTTTACTGCTCAGTGATATGTGATCCTGAGTCCACCCGGAATTAAAGCCCTTCTTTTCAGCGTACTTTATTGTTTCCAGATATTCTTTTGCTGTAATCATTCTATTTAAGTTCCGATATTCACATGCTTTGTAGACCGGATGATACTGAGCCATAATACTTAAATAGACATCAGTGGATAGTTCATTTTTTATAAAGTCTAAAGTCTTTTTTATTCCACCAATATTTTCAGGCATAACCAGAAGTCTTACCAGAAGTCCTTTTACAGCCACTCCTTCAGGGTTAAGTTTAAGTCCTCCAACCTGTCTGTACATTTCTTTAACTGACAGGCGGTTGTACCGGACGTATTGCCTGACCATTGAATATTTTACGGCCATATCATCGTTGCTATACCTCATGTCCGGCATATAAATATCAATAACCCCATCCAGCATTTTTATAATTTTCGGGTTATCATATCCTCCGGTATTAAATACCGTTGGAATCGAGAGACCGTTATTTCTGGCTGTAGAAAGAGCTTTTACTATCTGAGGGATCCATATGGTAGGAGAAACAAAATTAATATTATGACAGCCTGAATCCTGCAGTTTAATCATACTCTCTGACAGTCCTGATATGCTGTATGCCGTTCCTTCAAATTCCTGACTTATCTGATAGTTCTGGCAGTATACACATTTCATGTTACAGTGAGAAAAGAATATGGTTCCTGAACCTCTGCTTCCTGAGATTGGAGGCTCTTCACCATGATGGGGTATGACTGATGATATTACCGGCTTGTAACCGGCGTTGCAGAAACCTTTCTCTTCTCGTTTCCTGTTGACTTTACAACGGTGGGGACATATTACACATTTAATCAAAATTCTATCCAGCAATACCGAAAGCTCTAAAAGTTTCATATTAAATAGGGGGCACTTTGGATTAAAATAATAAAATTAAGATATAATAATTTTAGTGTTTTGTGAATGGCTTTTTTCTTTCGGCTACTTTTAATTTTTCTTTGTCTACAAGGTTACTTATATAGTTGAAGGTTTTATCGATAATGTGGGGATTCTTTTTGAGTATTTTTTCAATCTTATAAATTCTGTATTCCATAAAATATTCAGGAGATATACCCAATCCATCAGAAATTAACTCTATAGTTGAGATTGGGGGGTAATTCTCTCTTTTTTTAAGTTTGCTAAAATAACTATAGTTTAAATTTGTTTTATTGGCGAGACTTCTTAATTTTATTTTCTTTATTTCTATTATCTCTTTTAAAGCTGTGCCGAAGTTTTTATTAGAATACATCATATATACAATATATAGTTAATATATTTAATTGTTTATAACATTTGCTCAATTCTATAATATTAGGTAAAGTTCTATAAGTTTTTCAGTCAATAATAAGTTGACAATTATATCAACATTTTTAATAAAACAACTAATTTATGCAGGAATTATTAGTAGAAATAGATAATCCGGTTAATGAATTATTGAAAGATTTATTATATAATTAGCAATAAAGAGTAATTATTAAAATATTTTAAAAAATCCGGTAATGAAAGCCGATAGAAGTAAATCAAATTCAAAGAAAAAAAAAGGTTTAGAAAAACTCAAGGAAAATGAAAGATATTTCAGATCGCTTATTGAAAACGCTTCGGATATAATATACAGATATAAATTGTTTCCTGAATTAGAGTATGAATATATAAGTCCTTCCGTAAAGAGAAATCTTGGTTATGAACCTGAACAATATTACGCTAACCCCAGATTTAATTATAAAATTGTTCACCCAGACGACAGGAGCGCTCTTAAAAAAATACACAGTGGTGATTTCAATTTTTCAAAACCTGTAGAGATCCGCCTTATTCATAAAAACGGTACAATTATCTGGTATGAAGAGACGATAACTCCATTTTACAGCAGAGAAGGGAAATTAATAGCAATAGAAAGTATTATGCATAATATATCCGAAAGAAAAAAGATGGAGGAACGCCTATCTTATATGTCTTTTCATGACAGCCTTACGAATCTTTACAACAGGGCATATTTTGAAGAAGAACTAAAAAGACTTGATACTAAAAGGCAGCTTCCGTTGAGTGTTATTGTAGGCGATATAAATGGATTGAAGCTGATAAATGACGCATTTGGACATAAAGAAGGTGACGAGATACTTAAAAGCTGTGCGAATGTTCTCAAGAGTTGCTGCAGAGCAGAGGATATGGTTGCAAGATGGGGAGGGGATGAATTTTCTATGATACTTCCCAAGACCAGCGAAGAAGTTGCATTGAGTATTGTAAAGAGAATAAAGGGAAAGGCCGTTAAAACCACCGGTGGCAAAATACCTTTAAGTATTTCCCTGGGGGTCTCAACAAAGAGTAAAAGCTATCAGGATTTTGCGAAAATAATAAAAAAGGCAGAAGATGATATGTACAGGAACAAACTTGTGGAGACAAAGAGCATTATCAGTTCAATAATATCATCACTTGAGAGAACATTATTTGAAAAGAGTATTAAAACTGAAAAGCATACCAGGAGAATAAAAGAAATGGCTCTCCAGTTAGGAAAATCTATAAAGCTGCCCCCAAATGAAATTGATGAGTTATCTCTACTGGCGACAATTCATGATATCGGTAAAGTAGCAATTCTTGATGTCATATTAAATAAAAAAGAGAACTTGAGTAAAAGAGAATGGGAAACCATAAAACGTCATCCTGAAATTGGTTATCGTATTGCAATTTCATCCAATCAGCTTTCAAGTATTGCCGAGTATATTTTAACCGTTCACGAGTGGTGGAACGGAAATGGTTATCCCCAGGGATTGAAAGGGGAGAAGATACCTGTTCTGTC
>DATBWS010000008.1:0-6583 GCA_036514675.1 Candidatus Hydromicrobium sp. | reverse complement strand
AGAACACAAAAGAATTAGTATTATGAAAGGGGATATGGTGATAATCTCAGCATCTCCGGTTCCGGGAAACGAAAGGGCTATATCCAATACTATTAACAGACTCATAAAACAGGGAGCAGATGTTTTTTATGAATCTATTGCAGGTGTTCACGTGTCCGGTCACGCCGCGCGGGAAGAAATAAAAATTATGATAAATCTGGCCAGTCCCAGATACTTCATTCCTGTTCATGGAGAGGATAAACATAAAATCCAGAATGCGCAAATAGCAGAGTCAATGGGAATAAATGAAAAAAATATAATTATAGCCGAAGACGGAGATATCATTAAAATGAATTATAATTTTTGCAGGATTTCAGGCAATTTACATCCGCAAACTATTTACGTGGATGGTGTTGGAATGGGGAATGTAGAAGATATAGTACTTAAGGATAGGAGAATATTGTCGAGAAGCGGAATTATGTTTATAGTAATCGGAATAGATTATATCAGGAAAAAAATTTTATGTGAGCCTGATTTTATTTTAAAGGGAATAATATATATTGAGAATTTAAAAGAACTTTTGAATGAAGCAAAGAAAATTATAAAAGATTCCATAAAAACCTGTTTCGATAGTAATATGGTAGACAGAACAACTATTGAAGACTTTATCAAGGACAGGGTAGAAAAATTTATTTTTAAAAAAGCAAGGATAAGACCTATAATAATAACCAGGGTTATTAGTCCTGACGGACATTAGCTGAAATTTATATCCTAAAAAATGGCCAGAAGAAATTATAAGCGAAAAAAAATAATAAAAGCCAGGAACAGTTCGGAATTGGCCGGTTCTAGAAATAGAAAGAAATATGTTAAAAGAAGATCCGAAGTTTATGGTGTTTTGATAATAATGGTTTCGGCGTTGCTATTTATCAGTGTATATAACTTTTCAAATTATGGTCTAATAAATACATCAGTAAATGATTTTTTATCTTTTATTTTCGGGATTGGTAAGTTTTTAATCCCTTTCATGCTTCTAATCTGGGGTTTTAGTTTCTTCCTTAGAAGAATCCGCCTTTTGCCTTCAAGTTTTGGGTGGGGATTTTTCCTGTTATTTTTCTCTATACTTGGAATTATAAGCAACAACTTTAACTACACCAATATTTTTGATGAAGTCCTGGTAAAAACCAGAGGAGGGATTATAGGAGCAGGGATTTTTTATGGATTATATAAGCTTTTTAGCAGCTCCGGTGCCGTGGTAGTGCTGGGGGTTCTAATAGTCATATCCATATTAATAATTACCAAGATATCCCTGATAGATATTTCCAAAAAAATAATCTACTTATTTAGGAAAATAAAATTCAGACCTGCGGGTGATTTATTAAGAAGGCATACCGAAGATGATTATACGGCATTGAAAAAACCAGCAGTTAATGGTAATCAAAGCTATCATAATGAGGAGAAAGTTGATTTAAAGAAAATTGAAGTCATAGACAATATCAATAGGGTAACAAAGGGAAAAATGGAGATGCCTTATGAGTTTATAAAAAAAACGGGAGCAGCTGAAGCTGAAGGCAATCAGTTAAAAATACCAATAGTAAAAAGTAACGATCTGGAGAATAATTACAGATTACCTCCCATAAATTTACTAAAGAAATCCAAAAATCTGCCATCCAAATTATATAAGCAAAGTGTAAAGGAAAGAGTATATACTCTAAACAGGCTGTTCAGTGATTTTAATTTAGAAGTCAGGATAGACAGGGTGGTTGGCGGCCCTACAGTAACTCTTTATGAATTAAAACTGTCGCCGGGAGTAAAGGTACAAAGACTGCTCAGCCTGGAAGATGACTTTTGTGTTGCTCTGGGCTCACCGGATTTACGGATTCTTACACCTATACCAGGGAGATCTGCCATTGGTATCGAAGTACCTAATAGCGTTAGAAGTATAGTTACTCTGGGGGATATTTATTCTGAGGATGATGAGAATCTGACCGATAATCTACTTAATATTCCACTGGGGAAAAACCTCTCCGGGAATATTGTTTATATGGATATAGCCAAAATGCCGCATGTCCTTATTGCAGGTGCTACTAATTCAGGGAAAAGCTCATGTCTTAACAGCATTATAATTTCTCTTTTAATGAAAGTAAAGCCAGGTGAGGTTAGGTTTATTATGATTGACCCGAAAATGGTGGAACTCAGTATTTACAATGGAATACCCCATCTTCTATCACCGGTGGTGATCAATCCAAAGAAGGCTTCCTCAGCTCTTTCATGGATAGTAGAAGAAATGGAAAACAGGTTTAAGGTACTGGTTGGAAAAAATTTTAAGTCCCTGGAAATGTATAATTTTGAAGCGAAAAGAAATGAAAACGGGGATGAGAGTTTCAAACCATTGCCATATATACTGGTTTTTATCGATGAACTGGCTGATCTCATGATGTTATCAGCTTCAGAGGTAGAGGATAGCATCTGCAGGATTGCGCAAATGGGGAGAGCGGTCGGCATTCATTTGATAATATCTACCCAGAGACCTTCGGTTAACATAATAACGGGGCTGATTAAAGCAAATATACCTTCAAGAATAGCATTCATGGTTGCATCAAATGTGGATTCCAGAGTTATCCTGGACTGCCCCGGGGCAGAAAAATTGGTAGGGAAGGGAGATATGCTGTATCTGCCTTACTATTCCAACAGGCCGGAAAGAATTCAGGGAGCTTTCGTGACTTCAAGTGAGATAGAGATGATTGCCGGATATATAAGGAATATCGGCACTCCTGAGTATAGCCTTGAAATCTCGAAAAGAATAAGTGATGAAGAAAAATATATACATGATGAAGATGGCCTGTTCTACGAAGCTTTAAGAGTGGTTGTGGATTTTGGACATGCATCGGCTTCACTATTGCAGAGAAGACTAAAAGTAGGTTATTCAAGAGCCGCGAGAATTATTGATCAAATGGAAGACAGAGAGTTGATCAGCGGATTTGACGGCAGTAAACCCAGGGAAGTGTTAATCTCAAAGGAAGATTTAATTAAGATGCTGGAAGAAAAAGAAAATTAGAAGTCTTTGAGAACTTAAAAATATGAACTTGTCAATTATAAGCATAGGAACTGAATTAACTCTGGGATTAATACTGAATGAAAATTCAAGATATATCGCGGAAAGAATTACCGATCTGGGTATAGAGTGCAAATATATGTATACTGTCAGTGATAATTCTGACGAGATATCCAATACGCTGAGACAAAGTTTAAAATACAGTGATTTAATAATAATAAGCGGGGGATTGGGCCCCACCGATGATGATGTCACCAGAAGTGCAGTGGCTTCAGCTCTAAATTTAAAGCTGATAAGAGACAGGAATCTTGATAGCACCAGTCTGAAATTTGTCAGGAAACCAAAAAGTAAGAGAATTACCGAGAGATTGTTACGCCAATCTTATATCCCCGCAGGTTCTTTTCCAATTAAACCGGAACTGGGAAGTGCTTCCGGATTCAGAATAGAACTAGACGGCAGGAAATATATATTCTGCATTCCAGGAGTTCCAAAAGAAATGAGGAGCATGTTCGAAAAGGAGGTTGTTCCTTTCCTGAAAAGAAGGTTAACAAATAAAGATTTAAAAGGTAATGTGTTTAAAATAAGGAAGTCTACCCTTTTAACTACTGATATCAGTGAAACGGAGATTGAGGAAAAGATTAAGGAGATCGCCGGTGAAGCAAGAAATATCGGTGTCCAAATAGGAATTACGGCAGATCCGGGTTTAACAAAAATAATACTGGTGGCACAATCAACGGACATCGTTGAAGCTGGCCGCAATTTAAAAAGGATTGAAGAGAAGATTTCCGGGAAACTGGGAAACTATTTTTATGGAAAGGATGATACTTTAGTTTCCGATAACTTAAAAGAAGCTATAGCCAGGATTAGAGGTAATCTAACCATCAGTATAGCCGAGTCGATAACCGGTGGTCTTATAAGCAGCATTGTCACAGATACACCTGGAAGTTCAAAGTTTTTTCTGGGAAGCATTGTATCCTATTCGGATTACTCGAAAATTAAGTTACTTGATATTGATAAGAGCGTCCTTAAAAGATATGGAGCTGTAAGCAGAGAAGTATGTTTGAACATGGCGAGGAAGGTAAGGGAGATATTCGATTCCGATTATTCATTAAGCGTAACTGGATATGCAGGGCCGGAGGCGGAGAGTGGTATAGTGGGTCTGGTATATTGTTGCATATTGGGGCCTTCCGGATATGAAAAAGTATTTGAAAAAAATTTTCCTGGCACGAGGTATGAGATCAAATTCAGAACCGCGCAATTTATACTGAATGAACTGAGGGCAGCAATAAGCAAAAAAAAATCAGAGAAAGATAAATTTATTGAGCGATAATGAAAATAAATTTGAAAAAAGATTATTCATAGCTATAGATATTCCGGGATATATAAAGGATAATATATGTAATTTTACGGAAGCTTTGTTAAAGGAAGACAGTCATATAAAATTAGTATCTGCTCCGAATATTCATATAACTTTAAAATTTCTGGGGAATATAAATGTAAATAAGATAGAAAAAATAAAAAAAGCTATAAAGGTAACAGCTGATATGTTTGATGGATTTAAATATGAAATTAACGGAAAGATAAATGCCTTTCCAAGTCCACATAATGCCAGGATTATTTTTTTAGAAATAGGCAGTGGAGGAAAAGAGATATCTGAAATTTATAAACAGTTGGAAGACAATCTTAGCAGGATTAAAATAAAAAAAGAAAAAAGAGAGTTTTCCCCTCATATTACCATTGCGAGAATAAAAAATAAAAAGAATATAGAACAATTCATTAATAAATGTAAAATAAATAAGAGCGGCAGGCTGGATTGCTCAAATATTACATTATTCGAAAGTCAACTAAAACCACATGGAGCTGAATATACTGTTCTTGGTGAATTTAGTCTGAAATAAGAAGATATTTTATTAATTATAATTTTGTTGTTTAAAAATATTTTTAATATGTTAAAATAAGCTTATGGACAATTGCACATAAGATAATGGCATAAGGTATTATTTTTTATTATATAATTTTTTTTAAGTGAGCATTGCTTACAGGAGGATTTGATATGGATAGGGAAAAGATTATTGAGAATACAGTATCTCAGATCGAAAGGCAATATGGTGGTGGTGCCATAATGAGATTAGGAGAAAAAAGTTCGCTGGCGGATATAGGCTGTATATCTACCAATTCTTTAGAACTTGATATTGCGTTAGGAATAGGTGGGATACCCAGGGGAAGAGTTACTGAAATCTTTGGACCGGAAGCGTCCGGAAAAACAACCCTTGCTCTGCATATTATTGCCAATGCTCAAAAGAACGGAGGGATAGCAGCTTTTATAGATGCTGAACATGCTTTAGATCCCGGTTATACCAGGAATGTAGGTGTTAATATTGAAGAGCTTCTGCTGTCGCAGCCGGATAATGGAGAACAGGCGCTTGAAATATGTGAGATTCTATTAAAAAGCGGCGCGCTGGATGTAATAGTAATTGACTCGGTTGCTGCTCTGGTACCTAAGGCGGAATTAGAAGGTGAGATAGGAGATTCTCACATTGGGCTTCAGGCGAGACTTATGTCGCAGGCTTTAAGAAAAATAACCGGGGTTGTAAGTAGAACCCATACTTCGGTAGTTTTTATTAATCAGCTTAGAGAAAAAATAGGAGTTATGTTTGGTAATCCGGAAGTAACACCCGGAGGTAGAGCTTTAAAATTTTATGCATCGGTGAGAATAGATATCAGAAGAATTGACAGCATTAAAAGCGGAACGGAGGCTATTGGAAACAGGGTCCGGGCAAAAGTGGTAAAAAATAAAGTAGCTCCTCCGTTCAAAAGTGCTGAATTTGACATAATGTATGGCAGAGGTATATCCAAGGAAGGAAGTGTGCTTGATGTAGGTACAGAACTGGGAGTTTTAGAAAAAAGCGGATCCTGGTACTCCTATAAAGAGGAACGAATTGGACAGGGTAGAGAGAATGCAAAAATGTTTTTAGCTCAAAATACCAAAGTGATGGATGAAATTGAAGAAAAAGTAAAGGATATGTTAAATCTGAATGCCGGTAAAGAAGAAAAGAAAGATATTGAAAAAGAAAAAAGTGAAAAAGAAAAAAGTTAAGTACGGTCATCTCTTTTGCTGTCATATGATATGTTTCCTCTCTTGTATTCATAGGTGACATTTTCCCTGAACAGATTAGAGATGACAATATCACTGAACGACAACACATCCATCATAAATGCTATTGACTTGTACCGTCTTAATGCTATAATCTACTTCGCTAAATAAGTGTTGTAGCGGTAGTTTCATTCAACTGAAAACTTCTTTTATATTTTTATTGACAACCAGAATTTAGTGTGGTATTTTTCTGCAGGTTATTTCATGTTCTTTGAAAACTAAATAGTGTAAGTTTCTTTGAGCAAAATTATTGGAAATATTGTTTTTTTTGAGAGTTTGATCCTGGCTCAGGACTAACGCTAACGGTGTGCATAATACATGCAAGTCGAACGGGCAATGCGAGAGTGGCAACACTCCTGCAAAGCCAGTGGCGAACGGGTGAGTAACGCGTAGGTAAT
>DATBWS010000007.1:0-5509 GCA_036514675.1 Candidatus Hydromicrobium sp. | reverse complement strand
AAAGTATGCGGCTTAAGGAAACTGCATGCCGTTTATAAAATGATTATTGAAACCGGGATATGCAGCCAATTCAAGATATTTAATTTTTTTAGTTATTCTTTCGGCATTAATTCTCTGCTTTTTTGAAACCAAAATCATCTTCGCCCCAACTCCTGCTGCATTGCCGACCTGCCTGATCTTTCTTAACGGGATACCGGGAAACATACCGATGTCAATGACATTTTTTGGGTCTATATAAGATCCAAAGGCACCTGCAATTATTACTCTGTCTATTTCTTTAAAACTTATATCTGCATACTCAAGCAGTATTTCGATACCGGCTCTTATTGCTCCTTTTGCCAGTTGAATTTCTACAATATCCTTCTGGCTTATTGAAATATCCTTTTCTCCGCACTGCGGAATAAAACTATTACTTTTTTCCGGAATACTCTTATCTTCTCTTCCATCTCTGCTGCCGCCTGGAGAGGCTAGTATATAATTAAATTCTCCTTTACTATCCCTGCAGATATAACCCGAATCAGCTTTAAATTTACCGCTGCTATCTATCAGACCTGCCTTCAATAGTTCCGCCACTGCATCTAAAATCCCGGAACCGCAAATACCAACCGGTTCTTTATCGTCAATGGTCTGGATAGACGGCAGGTTAGTCCTGAAATCGATTATCACTCTCTCTATGGCACCCGGTGCCGCTCTCATGCCATGTTTTATATGTGCCCCTTCAAATGCCGGGCCGGAAGCAGTAGAAACACTGGTGATTGCCTTCCCGCTCTTGAGCACAATTTCAGTATTGGTTCCAATATCAATACCCAGATAGTTTCCTTTCCTTTTATAAATTTCTGTGGCCAGAATCACAGCCAGATGATCGGACCCCACGAAACCTGCTATCGGAGGAGGTAAAAAAATATATCCGCCAGCCGTAATTTTGATACCAATTTCCCTGGCTTTAATCTGTAGAGATTCGTTAATTAATGAAACAAATGGGGACAGCCCGAGCTGATCTACAGGTAATTTCAGGAAAAGGTGGTGCATAGCAGTATTGCCCACAACAGACATCTCGGTTATCTCTTTATTTGTCAGATTATTTTTCCTGCAGATCTCACCTACCGCCTTATTTATTTTACTAACCACTATCTTCTGAATCTTATCTGCATTATCCTTATTCTGCACAGCAAAATTCAGGCGGCTAATCACATCTTCCCCATAACTTATCTGGGGATTAATAATACCTTTGCTGTCAATTGTTCCCCCGGTCGCCAGATCAACAAGAAAGATGGCTATTTTTGTTGTTCCCAGGTCAACGGCCAGACCATAATTATTAGCAGTTCTGTCACTGCCTTCAATCAAAATGATCTCATCATTTCTCACCGTAACCGTAATTTCCCATAAATTATTCCTGATAACAGAGGGCATTTCAGCCAATACTTTATGATCAATCGAATTAACCTCCACGTCATATTTGTCCTTAAGCACACTTTTAATTCTATTGAAATCAGGCTGTAAGTCTCCAAGATCGGCTTCTTTTAATTTTATGAAATATTTTTTGCAAACCGGATCCACTTTGATAATCTTTTCCTCCCCTGCAGTCCGGAGTTTCTGCTCCTCACTTAATGAGGAAGAAGGTATATATATTGTAAGATCTCTATCGAAAATTTGCTGGCATGCCAGTCTGATTCCACTATTGATTTCGCCAGGGCTTAATATCTCCCGTTCCTGCTTATTTGCTTGCTTTTTTTCTTTATTTAATATTATTATCCTGCATTTACCACAGGTTCCTTTTCCGGCACAGACTGATTTTATTTTAATACCGGCATCCATAATTGATTTCAGCCCATTTACCGGTTTACTTAAAAGTATCCTTTTCCCTATAGGTTCGATACTTATTTTAATTTTTCCATCTGACATAATACATTCTCTCTACCGGCAGCTTTATTTGGAATTTTTTATTATCCGGCTTTTCCAATTATAAACCCTTTTAAAACAATATCCGTATTATATTAATTTTTATAAGGTTTAGAAAGGTTTGCCAGATCAGTTTTTATACGAAAGATTTTATTTCCTACTGGTTATGTGTTAAAATATAGAAATATATGGTATTAATATTAAATATTAATATCGTATGTTTTCGTACTTTTTACTGAAATAGATCGGGTAAATATTTAAATATTAGCCGGTAATATAAGATTTTAAGTTAATTTGATTTTTACTTAAAAATAGTATAAAGTATTTCAAGTTTTAAATACGGAAAACATTTTACGGATTGATAAAATTTTTAACAAAGGTTGGTGATAAAAATGGCAAAGAATAGCGAGATCAAGAAGAAATCTGAGGAAATAGGAATAAACGGTCTTAACAGCATAAGCAATTTAGAAGCTGAGATAATGAAGATTATATGGGAAAAAGGCAAAGTAACGGTAAGAGAAGTACATGAGAATATGCTGAGAAAAGAAATTGAAAGTAAAGAGCAGGGATTTATTCCTTATACAACTGTAATGTCAACGATGACTACTCTGGCGGAAAAAAGGCTCCTGAAGCAGGATAAAACTGCTAAAACCTATGTGTATTCTGCAGCAGTTGATAAAAAAGAACTTTCAAAAAGCATAATAAAATCAGTTTCAGATAAATTGCTTGAGGAAAGTACGAAAGGCATGGTTTCCAGGTTCCTATCCGATAGTAAAAATATTTCCAAAGAAGGCATAGAAAAGTTATTGAAAGAAATAGACAGATCTTAAAAAGATTTGTCTATTCCTCTTAAATTTACCTGATATTTTATAGATGTTTAAAGAAGTCACTGGTAATTAAGTCGTATTGAAAGTCTAAGAAATTTTTTACTTTTATAATCGTAAATTCACATTATTATAATTTATAGTTTGTTTTTTATATCTGGTATTACAATGGCAATAAATTTTACATAATTTATATTACAAAATGGTTTTTTTAGAAATATTGACAAACTATATTTTACCAATCATCTACGACAGTTTTGTGAGCCTAGTTTTGGCACTACTTTTACTATACATTTTCAGAATAAAGGATTCAAATATCAGAATTTTATTTTTCTTCCTGCCCCTCATAAAGCCATTCATAGTTATTGCTGAAAAGATTAATATTAATGAACTAACATTAATATATAATAAAACATTCTCTGGAGGTATGAGATTCCCTGACCCCATGAATTTTTTTCCTAGAATTAATTTTTTTAATACTGAATTGATCAATTTTTCAAAACCCAATAACTTTATCCTGATGATAACTGCAGTTAGTATAATTATCATTCTGATAATCAGATGGATAAATATAGCATTATTCTATAGAAGTCTTGCTTATGAAGAGAAAGTAGGAAAAGAAGAAGTACCGGAAATTTATTCCTTTATAGATAAATACACTGAAAAAATTAAGACCAAAAAACCTGATGTAAGCCTTACCCATAGAAGATTCCTTACACCTTTCATAGTAGGCATCAGGAACTGTACACTGGTTCTTTCCCCCACTCTTATAGAAAAACTAAATAGCGAAGAAACTGAAATTTTAATTCAGCATGAGCTCTCCCATATAAAAAGAAACGATAATCTGATCGGATGGATAGCTCTTATCCTAAGAGATTTGAATTTCTTCAATCCATTTGCTTATTTAGCATATCATTTTATAAAAAATGAACAGGAATATGCCAGTGATAAATTAATAGCCAAACATTCTAAAAGATCTCCCCGACAAATAGCTAAAAATATTTTAAATTCCATACTGAAGATGAATGAAACTCAAAATAACACCGTTAACAAAAAACCTGCCGCAGATTACAACTCTCCTTTCCAGCTTATAAAAAACATTAATCACAAGAGAATCCAGAACAGAATCGGAAATATTCTGAAGTTAAATCCTGCTAAAATTCATTCCCGGACTTTTACTAAAACTTTAATGTATATTTTGTTTTTATTCCTGCTTCTTATTCAAATAATTTTTGTTATAAGATTTAATAATACATTAATATTTTTAAGATAAATAATTAACCCCGATTGAACTAATAGATCCCACAAACAAATTTAAAGGTCTCAAATGAAGCTTTTGTCCTGAGAAATAGTATATATTGAAATAATTTTATTTTTGTTTTATTATTAGTAATAAGAAAATTAATTAATAAAGTTACATAATAAGTATTTAAATATGTTATAATATATTTATAAACTCATTTTGGAAAATATTAAATTTTTAAAACAATTGAAAGGAGAAAAATGATATCTGTAAACAAAACCAAAAACCTGTGGAACAAAGACGTGAATATGAAGAACCTGACAAGTAGTATCGGACCGCTCTGCTGCTGGTATTGGTGCTGGTGGGTTGCATAATCTTTAATCACAACTAATATCTCAACTTTATACAACTAATATCAGTACAATAACTCAGTAATAATAATGATTCTGTTACAGTCTGTAAAATGAAGCTTTATAGCAGTAAATATAATTATCGCGGTAAGATAAATTCACAATACAGTTTTATAAACAACACCCTTACAGGTGCAGTGGATATTATTGAGAATGATATCTGGCAGCTCGCAGAACAGGGCAAATTCGAACTTATAGAAAAATACCCTCTCTCTAATCTAATTGAGAGAGGGTATTTTTATAATAATCCCGATGAAGAAAAAAAGCTTCTTGCCAAACTATACGGGAATTATATGCAAAAAGCTACTTCACGCCCGATAAGATTTATTTTCTGTCCCTCTTACTATTGCAATCTTAAATGTACATACTGTTTTGAAAAAAATTTCTCTTATTATAATTCACACCAATTTATGAGCGATGAGATATTTACCAAATCCATAGATACTATGGAAAAATTAGCAGAAAAATTTTCAGGTAAAGTCTATAGCATAGAATTATTTGGAGGAGAGCCATTACTAAATAGAACAAAAAGAATGATTGGGAAAATTTTAGAATTAGCAAATTCAAAAAAAACTTCCATAACCATAGTAACTAATGGTGTTAACATAGAAAAATTAATAGATACGTTATCTCCACATAAAGATAATATTGAATACCTGCAAATAACTATAGATGGGCCGCCTGGTATTCATAATGAAAGACGAAAGTATAGATCAGGCAGAGAAACCTTCGATAAAATATCAAGTGGAATAGATTTACTTATAAAGAATAATCTAAAAACTAAAATCAGGGTAAACGTGGACTACACCAATATCGAACACCTGCCTGAACTTTACGAATATATGAATAGTAAAAAATGGATAACCAATAAAAATATCAGATCCCAGCTTTCCTTAATCACTGATCATAGTTCGCTGGAATATAATGATGTAATAGTCCCTGAAGAAATATTACTCCAGAAATTAATAGATATCTATAATTTATACCCGGAATTAGAAAAAGCATTTGGATATAATATTTTTAAGCCTTTAAGGCATATATTAGATATAATCAAAGGTGCCCCAAATATTTCACCAAAATTTATAAATTGTGAGACTAATCTTTTAGAACTTCATATTTTCTGTCCCGACGGC
>DATBWS010000006.1:0-21197 GCA_036514675.1 Candidatus Hydromicrobium sp. | reverse complement strand
CGGTTGCACCTTCTAATTTAGCCAGAGCTACGAACATAATCCCTACTGGCCCCGCTCCATTAACCACTACCTTATCGCCGGCGTTTATACCGGACTCTTCGATACCGTGAACTACACAGGCCAGTGGTTCTAAAAGCGCAGCTTCTTTATAATCTATATCATCCGGTATACTATATGTATTTTTCTTCAATATATTTGAGGGTATCCTTATATATTCTGCATAAGCACCGTTATTATATTCCAGATTCTCACAAAGAGAATATCTTCCAAGCTTGCAGTAATAACAGCTATAACAGGGAGCACTGTTTGCGGCTACTACTCTGTCCCCTGTTTTAAAATCATCCACTTTGCAACCTGCCTCTATAATATCACCGGCCCATTCATGGCCGAAAACTGAAGCTTTTTTTATCATAGTGGGATGACCTCTTTTGTATGTCTTCAGGTCCGAACCGCAGGTAAGGGCACTTTTTATTTTAACCAGTACTTCATCATTTCCTATCACAGGTATATCCATATCTTCAAATCTTACATCTTCCGGTCCGTAAAATAGTTGTGCCTTCATTTTACCTTTCATAAATCATTCCTGCAGAATTGTTATAAAAATCAACCATTTGAATATGTTACCTAAATATTACAGAAAGAATTAACCTAGTCAAGCAAATAAAAATTGTTAATTTGCGGATAATGAATAAAATCTTACGGCTTGAGTTTTTTTAACAAGATAATTATTTGACCTAATAATTTTTAACCAAATACAATAATTATATAAATTAAAGATTATCAGGATTTCCAATGAAACTAAAAATAAGGTTTTTTTATATCTTATTTTTATAATTAAAAGAAGTATTATGCAGAAATGATATTTACTACTTTACCTTTTTTACTGTGTTTTGTAAATTCAACTCTTCCATCAGCCCTGGCAAAAAGGGTATGATCCCGGCCTACGCCAACATTGAGGCCCGGTCTGTATTTGGTTCCTCTCTGCCTTATAATAATATTTCCGGCAATCACCAGCTGGCCTCCGGATTTTTTTATGCCTAAATACTTTGGATTACTGTCTCTTCCGTTTCTACTGCTTCCTACACCTTTTTTACTGGACATAACTGCCTCCTTTTATCACTTCACGCTTATTTTGTCCAAATGTAATATTGTAAGCAACTGCCTGTGCCCCACTTTTCTTCTATACCTTTTTTTAGGTTTATACTTAAAGGCAATTACTTTATCTCCCTTTATTTGTTTCTTTATAGTAGCTTTTACCGCAGCTTTCGAAACCAGCGGCTTCCCAATTTCTATTTTATCACCATCACTGATAAGATTAACTTCCGAAAGCGTAATCTTATCTCCTTCTTTGCCCTCTATTCTCTCTACTACTATATCTTTATCTTCTTCTACTTTATATTGTTTTCCACCACTTGTAATTATCGCGTAAATTTTATTCCTCCATATTTCTCTTCCAATTACAGAGTGAAATAGTAACATACATACTGCTGCCCTGTCAATTTAAAACGTTTACTATCCTCCTAATTTCTTATTTCCGCTATTGCACTTGTTTTGGATACGGATTTTATTTCTACTTTTAATCTCTGACCTATATATTTACTGCCATCAATTATCTGT
Source organism: Candidatus Hydromicrobium sp. (assembly GCA_036514675.1). Classification (GTDB taxonomy): domain Bacteria; phylum Actinomycetota; class Humimicrobiia; order Humimicrobiales; family Humimicrobiaceae; genus Hydromicrobium. Next base: position 19,580 of record DATBWS010000006.1, on the reverse strand, counting down.
ACAACGTATCCATCAACCCTGGAGATAGCATCGCTTTTATTATGCAGATACTGCTCTTCCACCAATAAATCAATTATATCGCCGGTTTTAAATGGCTTGGCAGCTTCTTTTATTTCACCAATTGAACCTTCGGCAGACACTATAAAAGCATCCATTGGTAATTTTGAATCACCCTGAATATCAATGTATTTTTTGGTTATATTCTCAAGATGTTTTAAATTCCTGCCATCCGTACCGATAACCTGGGCTGCAATATTAGTATTTAATTTTATTAAAAAACCTTTGGCATTACTTTCCCTGGCGAGTCTCCTGATCTTTCTCTCTGTTTCAAGCCTTATGGTTTCCTCGGATTTTATATAACCCGAACCACCGCAGCAAGGACAGGTTTTACACATTGTATCAAGAATTCCGTCTGAGACATTTTTCCTTGTCATTTCTAATAAACCCAGTTTTGAAAACTGTAATACTTCGGTTTTGGTTCTGTCATTTTCAAGGCACTGCAGAAATCTGCCATAAACTTTCTTCCTGTCTTTTTCACCGGCCATATCAATAAAATCAATTACTATTATTCCGCCAATATCTCTCAACCTTAACTGACTGGTAATTGTCTCCGTAGCCTCAAGGTTGGTTCTTAATATAGTCTGGGCTGAACTTTTACTTGAAGTATATTTGCCGGTATTGACATCTATCGCAGTCATGGCTTCTCCGTAATCTATTACTATAAACCCGCCTGATTTGAGCCAGACTTTTCTTTCAAGAGCACCCTCTATCACCTCACTCACGTTAAATGCTTCAAATAAATCTTCTTTTCCGTGATGGACTATTATATTATTAAATTTAATCCCTACAGAGTACAGATAGCGGCCAATTTCCCTTTTGATTATTTTCTTATCTACATATATGGTATTAAACTCTTCAGAAAATACATCCCGCATTAATTTCATAATTATTGAATATTCGCTGAAAACGATATTGGGTTTATTAAAAGCGGAAGCTTTTTTCTTTATATAATTCCATTTTTTTACAAGCTGTTTTAAATCTTTTTTTAATTTAGCTTTATCTGCTTCCCTGGCTGCAGTCCTGACAATTAACCCGTAATCTTCACTTTTTATCTCTCCGGCAAGCTTTTTTAAGTTTTCTCTTTCTTCACCATAAAGTTTTCTGGAGATGCCGATACCCCTATTAAAAGGCGCGAGAACAAGATACCTGCCCGGAATAGATATATAAGTAGTAATCCTGGCACCCTTTGTCTTCATTGGATCTTTTGTTACCTGAACCAATACCATCTGATTTGGCTTAAGAACATATTGTATCTTCTTCGGTATTTCCTCGGCATTATCAACATCCATATCAAGACCGACTTCATTAATATACAAAAACGCATTTTTATCCTCACCAATATCTACAAAAGCCGCATCCAATCCGGGAAGAATATTTTTAACCCTTCCCATATATATATTTCCAACGAGAGACTTTTTGCTTTTACGGTCAAAAAAAAGCTGGGTGACCCGTTTTGTCTCCAAAATAGCAACTCGGGTCTCATTTTTATCTGAACTTATTAACATTTCTTTATTCAATTTTACCTCAGATCTCCTTTGCTCTAAGTAGTTAAACTACCTCTATTGGCGTCCTAAGCGTACTTCCCCTCATTACAAACAACTCTTCCTTTTTTACATTTTCAATATCGATGCCGTATTTTCTTAACCAGTTTCCGAAAAATTGATAAAAACTATTAAATTTAAAAATTTCATTATTTTCTTCTTTAAAAATTTTAGCATATCCAAATAGTTTTAGAAGGATAATATCAGAAGTTCTCTTCCCTGGCGTTATTTGCAAATCAAATATTGAGCTGGAAAAATCAGATTTAGTAGTTAAATTTTCTTCTACTTCCGCATAAAATTCTTTTAGCAGGCTTTCATTATTAGAAGAGCAGGCATAAAGCTTGAAACTATAAAGAATTATCGCCACTTCATTCATAAGATTATCTGTTTTTGTCGTAATCTTTTTTGCCTCTGAAATCTGGATCTGCGGTTTTAGTTCAAGGTTAACCTTCGTTTTAAATTCATTCTCATTAATATCACCATCAAGCAAGACGTCTGCATATTCCGCCATGCTCTCTACCCCTAATGGAGTGGGCGGACTGAAATTTATCTTTGGTTTTGGATTATACCCCTGGTTATATCTGATTTCCAGTTCCGCTCTGCTTAAGGCACGGATCATTATCCTGGAAATATCCAGGTGGGATAAATACTTAAATTCATCTTTTTTGTAAAATTTAAATCTTATCCTGGTTTCGTAAGCATTCTTTTGATCTGTCATATTCCTTTAGTAAAAACTCCTTACTGACTCCGATATCAATAATATCCCAGGGTAATATTTCATCTTCTAAAAAATTTCTGGTAGTAAATAAACCAATATCCAGGCCAGCTTTTTTGAATTCTTCTTCCCAGATTTGAAACTTGAAAAAATCCGTCCAATTGTCAAACCGGGCACCATTTTTCCACGCACCTTCTATAACCCTGCCCACCATGTCATTACCCCTGGATAAGGCGCATTCTATCCTGCTTTTTCGGGAGTCAGTCCAGTTAATGTTTACATACCTTTTCGGCACATTTTTTAAAATATAATTAAACTTGCTATCCAGATTTGCCGTATTGTCCTGGGCTGCCCATTGAAAGGGCGTAAAAGGTTTGGGACAAAATGCATTTATGCTGATGTTAATTTTTAATCTCGGCAGTTTCTTTTTTGAAAGCCTTTCTTTCGCTGCCATTATTATCTTTTCTATAAGCACTACTATCTCGTGGATATCTTTATCTTCCTCATATGGTAACCCTATCATAAAATAAAGTTTGATTCTTTCCCACCCGCTGCTGAAGGCCATTTTTATGCAATCAAGCATTTCACTTTCTTCAATATTTTTATTAATTATATCCCTCATTCTCTGACTGCCTGCTTCAGGAGCGAAAGTAAGGCCTGTTCTTCTCCCGCTCTGAATAAGCTCTATCAGTTTTAAATTGAGACTATCCAGTCTCATAGAAGGCATTGAAACTGACAGTCTTCCTGGTTTTGAAGAACTTATAATTTTATCTAATAAATGCTTGATCTCCCTATAGTCCGATGAAGACAGCGATAAAAATGAAATTTCGTCATAACCTGTTTTTTTTATTCCCGCAATACTTTGCCTGATTAGAGATTTAACTTCTCTCTTCCGTACCGGCCTGTAGATTATACCTGCCTGACAGAACCTGCAGCCTCTGCCGCACCCCCTCATAATTTCTACCGCAAATCTATCATGAACTGCTTTAATATTAGGTATTATGGGATCCTGGACTATCTCAAATTTGTTCAGGTTTTTTACTACTGCCTTTCTTACTTTTTTTTCCGGTTCAATCTTCTTGATACGGCCATCCGGATAATAATAAAATTTATAAAATCCCGGGATATATATCCCATCCAGCTTGCTGATTTCCTTTAAAAACCACTGTTTATCTTTATTATTATCCCTGTAATTTTTTACTCTTTGCAGAATGGATATGACTACCTCTTCTCCGTCCCCGATAACAAAAAAATCCATAAATTTTGAAAAAGGCTGGGGATTTACAATTGCGGGACCCCCGGCACACACCAGTGGAAATCTATTTCCCCTATCCCTTGAGTTTATATTTATTCCGCCCATATCGAGTATATTCAATACATTGGTGTATAAAAGCTCGTGTTGGACAGTAAATCCAATCAAATCAAAAGAGTCCAGAAATATTCTGTTTTCCAGTGAAAATATTTTTACATTTTGTCTCCTGAGTTTCTCTTCAAAATCTATCCATGGAGAAAAAACTCTTTCCGCTGAAAAACACTCATGTTTATTTACAATATCATATAAGATCTGGAGTCCCAGATTAGACATGCCAACTTCATAAATATCCGGAAATACCAGAGCCGTAAAGACTATATCGTAGAAATCTTTTATTGTCTCCGGACTTTTACTCCTAGTTCCTATTTCATTATTTATATACCTGCCTGGTTTTTCAACATCCTTTAAGAGTCTTTCAAGCAGATTACAATCCAGCCTTTTAATTTTATTCATATTTAATTTTCCTAAAGATTATTTGAACTCCTGATAAGCGATTTCATGGCTTTTTCTTACTTCTTTCCATATATAGACATTTTCTACAAGACCAATACCCAAAAACATACTTATAAGGCTGGAACCACCGGAGCTCAAGAAGGGCAGAGGAATTCCAATAATTGGCATAATACCTATGGTCATACCTATATTTATAACCACCTGAGATAAAATAACAAGACCTATTCCCGAACCAAGCAGCATAGCAAAGCTGTCGGAAGAATTTGAGGCTATATAAAAACACCTCCAGATAATTACGCCAAGTATTAATACTACTAGAATTGCTCCCACAAAACCCACTTCTTCCCCGATAACAGAAAATATAAAATCGGTATGGTGTTCCGGAACATAACTCAGATTGGTCTGCTTTCCCAGAAAAAGGCCTTTCCCTAAAAGTCCACCGGATCCAATTGCCAGTTTGGATTGATATAAATTGTAACCGGCACCCTCGCTTGATGATACGTCCGGTTTTAAAAAAACAAGAATTCTATCCAGTTGATATTGCTTGATAAGACCAGCCTTAAGGGCAAGGAAAAACCCTCCCGCCGTGAGCCCCAGTATTGAAAGGAGATATAGGAAATTAGCCCCTGATAAAAATAATAAACCTATATATATTATGAAATATATTAAAGCAGTTCCATAATCCGGTTCCAGTAAAACCAATGCCACAAATATAAGAGCTACAAGTGATGAGATGGCAACTTTTTTGAATGTAACATGGTATACCTTTTCACCTCTCCATTTTGACATGATGGCAGACAGAGCCACTATCATAAAAATTTTCGAAAATTCCGAGGGTTGAATAGTAGTGAATCTTAAATCTACCCAGCTTTTCGATCCATGAACCTCATAACCAAAAAGAAGTACAGCAGCAAGTGAAAAGATACCCATAGCAAGAACCAGCCACCAGTATCTCTGAATTTTCCTGTAATTTATAAATTGAATTGCTATACATATAATAATTCCAGCTGCCAGCCAGATTACCTGCCTTTTGAGGTAATATCGAGGATCAGATACTCCCCCCGGCAGGGTTTCCCTGGTTGCACTATAAATTACCAGAACCCCCAATGAAGAAATAGCAAGCACCAGGAAAAATAATATAAAATCAAATTTGACTCTTCTCTTCTCTCTGCCAAGATCTTCAAAATCTCTAAGGCTTTTTTTTCTTCTTTTTATCATTTACATTTTTATGATCATTTTAATCAATATTAAATAAATACCTGTATATCTTCTCTATGATCGGTGCCACGTTGCTTCCGCCAGAACCAGCTTCTTCAAGCATTGCTACAATCACATATTGGGGACTTCCCACCGGAGCATAACTCGCAAACCAGGCGTAGTCCTGTCTTCCATAGAATTCCGCAGTACCTGATTTTCCGGCAATTTGTATTTCATTCAAAGGAAAATCCCAAAAAACACCGGCTGCGGTTCCTCCCGGACTTACCACCTGAACCATACCATCTTCTATGATCTCAATGAAATATTCATTCAAGTTTAAATCCTGATACTCTTCCCTTGAACTATCAGGAAATAAATTTCCTTCAGAATCTCTTATTTCTTTAACTAAATATGGTTTATATTCTAAACCGCGGTTTGCCAGAATTGAATAAGCCTGAGCCATCTGAAGAGGAGTAACAAGCAAGTCTCCCTGGCCTATTGCCATATTGACAGTATCTCCCGGAAACCAGACATCGTATCCTGGCTGATCTTTAAAATAATCTTTTTTCCATTCTTTATCCGGAACCAGTCCTTCATCTTCATCAGGCAGATCGATCCCGGTTGCCGAGCCAAACCCAAAAATCCTTAAATATTTTTGAAGAAGCTCTTCCATATTATTATCTTTTAAAAAAAGTCCGTATCCTACCTGATAGAAATAAATATCGCAGGAATTTTTAATAGCTCCCCTGATATCAAGACTGCCATGCCCCCCTCTCTGCCAGCAGTATTTTATGAAATCTTTTCCCAGTCCTAACCATGCCCCGGCACAATTCAACCTTCCTCTTTCGCTGATTATTTCTTCCGCAAGCCCCGCATAAGCCGGAACTATTTTAATTGACGAACCTGGAGGAAAAGACAACATAACCGCTCTGTTCATTAAAGGATAATAATTTTCCGGATCGTTTAAAGTATCCCAGTTAGTCTGCGTTATTCCACCTACAAATAATTCCGGATTATAGGTGGGATAACTGGCCATAGCCAGTACCTGGCCATTTTTTGAATCAAGTACTACAACCGCTCCTCCGGGTACTTTGTAATACTCGTCCGTATCTCTGATTTTTTTCTGTCTTACTTCCAGTATGGACTGATAAAGAATTTCTTCCACAACTCTCTGCAAGTCTATATCTATAGTTAAATACAGATCATTTCCGCTAATTGGACCTGTTTCATCCAGTATATTTACCGGTTTCCCTAAAGGATCGACTTCATATATTATTTTACCTTTTTTACCCTTAAGCATACTCTCATAAGCCTCTTCCAGCCCGGTTAGCCCTATCTGATCTCCGCCTTCATAATCCTTTTCATATTTTTCCGACTGTAATCTTTCTTCATCGATTTCTCCGGTATATCCCAGCAGGTGTGATGCCAGAAAACCAAAATCATACTCTCTCAGATATAAGTCAATTACTTCCACCCCCGGCAGTTTACTGCTATTTTCCTTAAGATAAATCATAGTAGCGGTATCGATATCCTGTTTTAGAATAACCCTGTCTATATAGGATACATTGCTTTGCTCCACTTTTTGCTTTATATCTTCGTATGACATATCCAAACACTCACTTAAAGTCTTCATTAAGTCTTCATTTTTTGAAACAATGAGAGGTTCTACGGCTACGGCTTTAACCGGAATGCCTTTAACCAGTAGTTTACCATTACGGTCATAAATATTCCCCCGGGGGGCTGCTATAGTTTTTTCCCTGCTAATATTTTCAGATGCCAGTTCTGCATACAGTTCCCCGCTCATTACCTGTAAAAAGTAAAGCCTCAGCATAAGCACAATCGATACTATTACCAGCAAATAAAGCACTATTCTAAATCTTATTTTTATATTTGAACCCAAATTCAATCTCCCCGTTCATTCCAGAACTTATACTTATGATAGGAAAAATAATAAACATCAAAATAATATTAAAAACCGGCTTTGTTACAAGTTCCAATCCCATTTGCAGCCAATTGCTATTAAAATTAAATAAGTAACGGATCAAACTTACTATTAAAACATTAATTTCGGTAACAAGAAAAATAATAAATGAATATGTCAAATATTTAAATTTAAATCCCGATGTAATAAGTCTCGCTACTATAAAAGCATTTATGGAATAAATAAGGGCACTTATTCCAATGATATCCCCTATCATAAGATCCAGTACCATGCCTACTGCAAACCCAAATAAAATCCCCCAGAAGGTACCGTCAAACAGAGCAACTGCTATTATAACTACCATAACTAAATCGAAGTTCACCGAAAATGACTTCAGATATTCGAAAAAAACTATCTGAAGCAGCAAGCAGATTATAAGTATAAAGAAATGCAAGATTTTATAAAAAACTTTCATATCTTTAAGCAGTACCCTATTTTTTTATTACCAGAACATACTCTATTTTTTTAAAATCCGCAAAAGGTTCGATCTCGATTATCTTATATGGGTTACCCGAACTTTCACTCACTTTGCTTACCCGCCCTATCAGTATTTCACCGGGTAAATTTCCATATTCAGATGTAATTATTGTATCCCCTTTAAATACCGGTTCCTCACTGTAAACATAGTTTAAAGTAATTTTCTTATCCTGGCCGCCCTGGATAATTCCCAGTTTTCTCGAAGACAGGATTCTCACCCCGATATTACTTTGAGGATCGTTAATAAGCCTCACATTGCATGAATCATTGCCAGCCAGTATTATTACTCCAATGAGTCCATCTTCATTAATTACTCCCATTCCTTCCATTGCTCCATCGCTTCTGCCGACATTTAAAACAATTTCCGATTGCCATTTACTTTCATAATAGCCTATTACTCTGGCAGGCACAGTCGCATAGTCTTCTCTCAGCTTTATGTCCAGCAACTTTCTCAGTGAATCATTTTCAACCTTAAGATTTATATTTTCACTGTATTTTTTTCTTAACTGGGAATTTTCCTCCCGGAGATCCAAATACTTGCCCCTTAGATTTATATAATCCCTTATTGAATTTATAAAGCGGATGACCGGACTGGTGAAAGAAAAAAACTTCTCTTGAATAGGCTTGAAAAAATCAATAGTCTTAACTTTGATATTATTGATTAAATCGGATTCTCTAAAACTTACAGTAATAATTATCAGACATAAAACAATTATTATAGCCAGAACAATATAGTTTCTGAATCTTCTATTTAATGTAACCATCAGCAAATATTATAGATTGAATGCAAGCCAGCTATTTCGAATATTTGAGGTATTTTTTTAAAGTATTAAAATCCTCAACACATTTTCCCGCTCCGATAGCTACCGCTGCCATTGGGTCTTCAGCCATATAAACCGGACAATGTGTTTCTCTGCTAATTCTTTCAGTCAATCCTTTGAGTAGTGATCCACCTCCTGCCATAAAAATACCCCTTTTCATTATATCTGAAGCAAGTTCAGGGGGTGTGACATCCAGTACTTCAACAATGGAATTCACAATATCACCCAATACCTTTTCCAGTGCTTTTCTTATCTGCTGGCTTGTAATAATAATTGTTTTAGGAAGACCGGTCACCAGGTCTCTTCCATTTATTTCCATTTTTTCTTCATTTTCCAGAGGGAACGCAGATCCTATTTCTATTTTTACTTTTTCAGCGGTACTTTCACCTAAAAACAGATTATGTTCCTTTTTTAGATAATAAATTATGGCTTCATCCATCTCATCCCCGCCAATGCGGAGTGACTGACTGACAACTATTCCTCCCAGAGATATAACTGCTACCTCGGAAGTTCCTCCCCCTATATCTATAATCATATTGCCCTTTGGCTCATCGATAGGTAAACCGGTACCTATGGCTGCAGCCAGAGGTTCCTCGATTATATAAGCTGCCCTGGCTCCGGCCTGTTCGGTAGTTTCAATAACTGCTTTCTTTTCAACCGGAGTAATTCCCGAGGGAACGCAAATAACAATCCTGGGCCTGGCAAAAGCTACATTTTTATGAACCTTTTGAATAAAATACCGGAGCATTTTTTCTGTTGTTTCAAAATCCGCAATTACCCCGTCCTTTAAAGGTCTGATTGCAACAATATTGTCAGGAGTTCTTCCTACCATCCTTTTAGCCTCCTTGCCTACCGCCAGTATCTTCTTCTTTTCTTTATCAATTGCTACAACAGATGGTTCATCAAGCACTATTCCTTTACCTTTTACATACACCAGAGTATATGCCGTTCCCAGGTCTATACCCATATCTCTTCCAACTACATTTAAGAAAAAATCAAACATCTGCGTCTAACTCCTTAATTTAACCAATAATATTAAATTCAAATCTCTCCAGTAAATCTGCAAATTTTACAACTGGGAGCCCGGCTATATTATAAAAACAACCATTTATTTTCTCCACCAGTAAACTTCCAAATCCAAATATATTATAGGCACCGGCTTTATCCAATACATCTTCCTTATCTATATATGCTTTAATCTCCTCTGCAGTCAGCTTTCTGAATTTGACTTTAGTTGTTTCGGTGGTAAAACAATATCTACCGGATATACTATCGAGAACACAAACTCCGCTTACCACTTTATGAACCCTGCCTGAAAAAATATTTAAAAATCCAATTGCCTGTTCAATACTTTCCGGTTTGCCCAGATACCTCTTATTCATATATATAATAGTATCGAAGCCGGCAATCAGGAATTCCTTTCCGTAATACAGATCCTGTTTTTTTAAGCTGTGTTCTTTTATATAATTATAAACATTTTTAGCTTTAATGATACTATTGTCGATTACAGTACGGTAAGGATTTTTAAACTGCTTCTCTTCGCAATTTTTCGGCTCAATTACTTCAAAATCCAGCTTCAAGAGCTTCAGTATTTCCCTTCTTCTTGGAGAAGCAGAAGCTAAAATAATTTTTTTTCTACGATCTTCTTCTTCCAACATCTGCTAATAAAAAAGCTATAAGTAACCCTATTATGGCACCGAGCGTAATATTTATATGAATGCCAAAACTTACATCAATTAAATATAAATTAAGACTGAGAGAGTCTGTGCCTACCTTTAATCCTTTATCCAAAATCGGAATAACATCTTTAAGGATATGGCCTAAAATAGCTCCTATGATGCCTCCAAGCAATACTATAAAAAAAACTACTTTTCCTCTTCTTTTACCCATTTATCACCTTTGAGATTTTCTTTTGACTTTGTTTTTTAGTTTCAGTCAAAAAATAATTCGATTTCTCTTTGGGCGTTTTCCCTGGAATCCGAACCATGAATTACATTTACGGTAATATCATCGCCAAAATCACCCCTGATGGTCCCCTCTTCTGCTTTTCTGGAATCAGTTGGCCCCATGAGTTTCCTGACTCTGGCAATTGCGTCTTCCCCACTTATTACCATAGCTACCACAGGGCCCGAGGTTATATACTCAATCAACATATTAAAAAAACTTTTACTTTTATGTTCCTGATAATGCTTGCTTGCAATTTCCCTGTCGATTCTTAACATTTTTAACTTTTCAATAGTCAGATCCTCTTTTTCAAAACGGGATATGATTTCTCCAACTACTTTTTTTTTCACCCCATCGGGTTTGATTATAATCAGGCTTCTTTCAATATTATTGTCAATTTCACCCGGCCTGTTTCTTCTCTGATAATTCCCGTATCCGTTCATTTAAGTAATCGCTCCCCGTTTATTGAGTATTTCTGCAATAAGGGCAAACTTTCCAGTTTAAGTTCAAAGGTTTGCCGCAATTGATACAGGAATTTTTTAATTTCTTTCTGCAGTAAGGGCAGATTAAAAAATCATCCTTTACCGGGTTCCCACAGGCAGGACAGTTGGACTCCCTACTATCAAGCAGCGTCTCCATTCTTTCAATTTCAAGATCCCTTTCAACTACATCATCTATAAATTCGGGGGGTCTTAATATTAAATACAGTATCAGTCCCAAAAAGTTTAGCACCAATACAATCAGCGCCCAGAAAACAGCAGAGGCTGTGGATTCACTTCTGAGTTTTGCATCTCTATAAGTCCAATAAACAAAAGCAAGCCAGATAATAATCAGAATAAAAATAAATCCGTAAATCAGATATCTCCATATCGGGAGCTTGAAAAAAGCCAGAACATCATTAATATATTGAAATAAATCCATCAATCCTCCCAGTTAAAATTTCATATTTGCCGTTTTATTGATTAATCAATATAAAAAAAAACTTTTATCTAACTATGTTCTCTAAATTAGTTATTGAACCGGTAATGCATATAATATCATTTATGGCAGAAATTTTTAAAGCAAATTTTACAGAATTTTCTATAGTATCTATTTTATATACCTTATCAGGCCGGAAGTCCTTATTTTTTAACCATTTTATTTTCTCTTTTACCACTTTTTCCAACCGGGCAGCGTTCAGGCTTCTTATATTTAAACTTGAAGTTAAAATCAAAATGTCACTTATGCCAATTATTCTTTCAACCATACTTTCATAATCTTTATCCTTAAGGACAGCAAAAATTATTATTTTTTTTCTCTCACCAAAGTAATAGGAGATATTTTTAACGAAATTCTCCACTCCTTCGGGATTATGACCGGCATCTGCAATTACCAGAGGCTTTTTTCTTATGATCTCAAATCTCCCTTTTACCCGGATAGTAGATAAGCTCTTCCTTACTTTTTCTTCATTTACCTTTTTTCCTCTGATTCCCAGATAAAGTTCTGCAAGAGCTATTGCCAGTGAGAGGTTCAGAGGTTGATACTGGCCAAGAAGCGGTAATGCCAGATTTCTGTAAATATTATTTACTCCTTTAATATCAAGAAACCACCCTTTTAGTTCCAGGCTCATCTTCTTTTGTATATAAAAATCTTTTCCGTATAAAAAAAGCCTGGAACCTGTATTTTCTACTTTTCCGGTTAAAATCTCCAGGACTTCCTTATGGCAGCTCGTAGTTGCAACCAATGCTCTTTCTTTTATTACCTCTACTTTTTCTAAAGCTATTTCTCTTATGGTTCTTCCCAGTATATCCGTATGTTCCAGACTTATACCGGTAAGTCCCACTACCTTTGAATCGGCAATGTTTGTGGCATCCCATCTTCCTCCCATTCCTGCTTCGAGTGCCATAACCTCAATATTTTCATTTTCAGCCAATTTGAATGCCATAGCAGAGATTATCTCAAACTGGGTAACCGGGCCGCCCAGATCCATTTTATTTACTTCCAGAATACTGGGGTATATCTCGCTAAAGATTCTGGTAAATATTTTTTCCGAAACCTCCTGTCCGCCTATCCACATTCTCTCCGTATAACTGTTTATATGAGGAGAAATGTGATAACCGGTATGAATGCCTTGACTGCTTAATATGACAGCGACCATTTTAGTGGTGGAAGTTTTACCATTTGTTCCCACAATATGAATAAAGTCAACCTTTGTTTGAGGATTATCAAGAAGCTGGAGTATTTTTTTTATTCTTACAAGATTTGGTTTTATTCCAAAAATAAGGCAGTCGTCTAAATATTTGCATACTTGCCTGTAGTTCACTATTTCTCACTTTGGTTATCGGTTATATTATTTATTAATGCCTTCTACTCTGGTCAGCTGATCCTTTAATACTTTCAGGATTTTATCTGCCCGGTCAAGCTTATTTTCTTCTTTTCGAATTATTTCCTGCGGTGCTTTACTGATAAAATCAGGATTTGCTATCTTTTTTTTACTTTTTTCAATATCCAGGTTCACTTTTCTAATCTGATCTTTTATTCTCTTTATTTCTAATTCCACATCAATCACATCGGCAATATTAATGAATATATCTATATCCCCTGCGGTAGTTTTAATATATCCCTTTATACCTGTGCAGTCTTTAAATTCCAATTCATGTGTCTTTGCCAGGCTGTATATATATTCCCTGTTTTCTTCCAGCATAACCTTGCTTTTATCTTCACCTGCAAGCAGGCTAATCTTAACTCTACTGGCCGGATTTATTTTAAGCTCGGACCTAATTTTTCTTACCTCGCTTATAACATCAAAAAGTATTTTTATTTCATCTTCAATATCCTTATCAATTCTGGCCGGTTCAAATTCGGGAAAGCTCTCTACCATTATACTTTTTCCATTGTGCGGAATACTCTGCCAGATCCGTTCGGTTATAAAAGGCATAAACGGATGGAGAAGTTTTAGATATTTTTCCAAAACATACCATAATATAAATAACGCATTTTTTTTATCACTGCTATTTTTTAGAAAATAAATTTTCACCTTGGCCGACTCTATATACCAGTCGCAATAATCATTCCAGAGAAAGCTCGCGAGCAGCCTTGAAGCAAAAGAAAAATTATATCTTCCCAGATATTTTTCAACTCCCCTTATAGTGCGGTTTAACCTGGATAGTATCCACCTGTCCCATAAATCCAGGTTTAAGGGGTCCATATCTATATCATCTATATTTCCGTTTTTATTCAAATTCGATATGACAAATTTAGATGCATTCCACAATTTATTTGCAAAATTTCTTACTCCTTCAATCTTCTCATCGCCCAGATTCAAATTTCTTCCTGGAGTAGTTAAAGAAGTTAATGTGAATCTTAAGACATCAGCTCCTTTTTGATTAATTATATCCACCGGGTCTACCGCATTACCTTTGGATTTACTCATTTTCTGACCGAACACATCATTTACCAGAGGATTTATAAAAACTTCCCTGAAAGGGACGTCCTTTCTAAAATACAGGCTCATCATAATCATTCTGGCAACCCAGAAAAAAATAATATCATGAGCAGTTATCAGGGTATCAGTTGGAAAAAAATATTTAAGGTCTTCCGTTTCTTCCGGCCAGCCAAAAGCCGCAAATGGCCACAGGCAGGAACTGAACCATGTATCAAGAACATCCTGATCCCGTTCCATACTGCTACCGCGGCATTTAGGGCAGCCTGCAGGATTTTCCTCGCTTACTATCATTTCATTACAATCTCTACAATACCATACAGGAATCTGATGCCCCCACCATAACTGCCGGGATATACACCAATCCCTGATATTTTCCATCCAGTTAAAATATATTTTCTCCCATTTTTTCGGAATTATTTTTACCCTTCCCTCTTTCACTGCGCGGATTGCCGGCCCAGCCAGCTCCTTCATAGATACGAACCACTGCATTGAAATCCTTGGCTCTATTACAGTGCTGCACCTTGAACAAATTCCAATTGAGGAATTGTGAATATTTTTACCCACGAGGTAACCCTGCTTATCCAGATCTTGCAGGATTTTTTGTCTTGCAGTATTGCGGTCCAGACCTTCATATTTTCCCGCATTAGAATTTAGAGTAGCGTCTTCATTGAAGATATTAATTTCTTCCAGTTTGTGCCTTTTCCCAATTTCAAAATCATTGGGATCGTGGGCCGGAGTAACTTTAACCGCACCGCTCCCGAATCCCATATCTGCAAAAGTGTCTTCTATCAGAGGTATTTTTCTTTCCATTAGCGGAAGGTAGACGGCCCTATCTTTATATTTTTTATACCTGGAATCCTCCGGGTTTACGGCAACTGCTGTATCACCGAGCATTGTTTCAGGTCTTGTAGTTGAAACAACTATATATTCGCTACCAGAGGGCCTGCCGGTTTCCGGATCAATTAAAGGATATTTTATATCCCACAAATTACCCTTTTTTCCGATATGTTCCACTTCAATATCAGAGATCGCAGTCCGGCACCTGGGACACCAGTTAACCATGTAATTTCCTCTATAAATCAGACCATTTCTATATAGGACAACAAACTCTCTTGCTACTGCTTTACTGTACTGCTTATCAAAGGTAAACCTTTCCCTATCCCAATCGCATGAACAGCCCAGTGATTTTAATTGATTTATAATCCGGCTGCCGTACTTTTCTTTCCAGCGCCATACTTCTTCTATAAACTTTTCTCTTCCCAGCTGAAATCTGTTTGTATTTTCATCTTCCAGAGCCTTTTCCACTACATTTTGAGTAGCTATTCCTGCATGATCTGTCCCAGGTATCCAGGTAGCATTAAATCCCTTCATTCTCTTATATCTTGCGATCACATCCTGCAGAGTATTGTTCAGAGCATGACCAATATGAAGATAGCCGGTTATATTGGGTGGGGGTATTACCATACTGAATGGAACTTTCGATTTATCGATTTTTGCAGAAAAATATTTGTTTTCTAACCAATACCGGTAGATTTCCTGTTCAAATGCCAAAGGATTGAATTTATCCTTAATCTCATCGAACATTTTAAGCTGATTTTTCCTCATCTTTCAAAAAAACTTTATTATTTGATCTACCGATTATCTCAGGTTCGGTTTTATTCTCTACAACCTCTTTGGTTATAATACATTTGCTTATATCGTTACGCTGGGGTATCTCAAACATTATATTCAGCATAATCTCTTCTATAATAGCTCTTAGTCCTCTTGCCCCTGTTCCTCTTTGTAAGGCACGTCTTGAAATCTCTCTCAAAGCATCTTTCGTAAACTCCAGATCAACCTTATCCATCTTGAACATTTTACTATATTGCCTTACCAGGGAATTTTTTGGTTCAATTAAAATTTTAATCAGATCGCTCTCGGTAAGATTAGAGAGTGTGCTGACCACAGGCAGTCTCCCAATGAGTTCCGGGATCAAGCCGTATTTTAATAAATCTTCCGGCATTGTCTGGGGAAGAAGCTTATCAATCTTTTCGACTTTAGCAGGAGCTTTTCCTGAAACAAACCCTACACTGCTTTCATTTATTCTTCTCTCTATTATTTTTTCCAATCCACTAAATGAACCCCCGCATATGAAAAGAATATTATTGGTGTTAATCTGTATAAAATCCTGATGAGGATGTTTTCTGCCTCCCTGCGGAGGAACATTGGCCTCGGTTCCCTCTAAAATTTTAAGCAGCGCTTGCTGCACTCCTTCTCCGGATACATCTCTGGTAATTGAAGGATTTTCAGATTTACGGCTGATTTTGTCTATTTCATCCAGATAGATAATGCCGGTTTCGGCTCTCTTTATATCAAAATCTGCAGCCTGTATCAATCTCAGCAATATATTTTCTACATCTTCTCCAACATAACCCGCTTCGGTAAGTGATGTTGCATCTGCAATACAAAATGGGTCATTTAATATCCTGGCCAGGGTTTGAGCAAGAAGAGTCTTGCCACAACCGGTTGGGCCTATTAACAGAATATTACTTTTTTGAATTTCTGTATCATCTTCATTTGGACTGCCTTCATATTTTACTCTTTTATAATGATTATACACCGCTACAGACAGTACTTTTTTTGCCCTTTCCTGGTCTATTACATACTCATTTAATATTGAATATATTTCTTTGGGTTTGGGAAGATCCTTGAAGTCAACTTCTCTCTGTTCTTTTAACTCTTCATCTATGATCTCGTTGCATAGATCCACACATTCATTACAAACATAGACCCCGGGTCCTGCAATCAATTTTTTTACCTGATTCTGGGATTTGCCGCAAAAAGAACATTTTAAAAAATCACTTTTTTTTCCATCACTTGTTGACAAGTTTATACACTCCTTAACGATATTATTTTTTATAAATAACTTCATCTACTATGCCATATTTTTTGGCTTCTTCTGCATTCAATATAAAATCTCTTTCGGTATCCTTCTCTACTTTTTTTACTTCCTGACCGGTATGTCTGGCAATTATCTCATTCAGAAGAGTACGCATCCTTACCATCTCTTTTGCATGAATTTCCACATCAATTGTAGTTCCGGAAACATCTCCCGACGGCTGGTGCAGCATAACTCTCGAATTAGGCAGTGAAAATCTTTTGCCTTTTTCTCCCGCCAGAAGCAGAACTGCAGCCGCACTTGCAGCCTGACCGATACAGATAGTGGATACCGAGGATTTTATAAACTGCATGGTGTCATATACTGCCAGAGCGGAAGTCACAACTCCGCCCGGGCTATTTATATACAGCTGTATATCTTTTTCCGGGTCTTCTGCCTCCAGATGGAGCATCTGGGCCATAACCACATTTGCAATATTGTCATCTATGACTACTCCCAGAAAAATTATTCTTTCTTTGAGCAGGCGTGAATAAATATCAAAAGAACGCTCTCCTCTGTTGGTCTGCTCGATCACCATTGGAATTAAATAATCATTATACATTTCAATCATCTCTCTTTTTTATTTATCTTGAACCAGGAGTCCAGAGCCTTTTAGCTCTTTTTTCAACTCCTGTCTTATCTTTATCAGGCGTCCATATCTCTTCTTTACCTTTATCACCTGTATTTTTTTCCTCTATCACCTTAGAATTGGCTATCAATAAATCAATTATTTTTTTTCTTTTAATAGTCTGAACAATGGTCTTTTCACCTTCAGGATTTTCAAAAAATTCCTTTACACTTTTGATATCTTCTTCTTTCTTACATTTGCTAATAATATTATCTTTTTCTTTTTTTATCTCTTCTTCGGAAGGCTCTATTTTTTTCTTTTCTGCCTTTTCCAATGCCTTGAAGATTAAATATTCTTTTATTTCTCTTACCGCTTTCTCCCGGATTTCTTCACTTAGTTTATCTTCTGTAATATTTACAGCCTTAAGATAATTATCTCTGCTTATTTTCTGTCTTTTTAAATCCTCATCAATCTCTTCGTTAATCTGTTTTATTTCGTTAGTTACCATTATATCAGGAATCCTGGTCTTCATATTATCTACGATATAATTTAGAATTTCTTCTATTATCTTTGCCCTTCTAAAACCTTCTTTCTGCTCAACCAATCTCCTTTTGATGCTGTCTTTAAAATCATCCGCGTCTTTATAATCACCCAGGTTTTTTAAAAACTCCTCATTTACTTCAGGCAATACCTTTTTCTTTATTTCTTTTATAAAAATACTAAAGTTTACCTCTTTGCTCGCCAGATCTTTATTTTTAATGTTATCAGGTAATGTAAGTGTCACATTTTTCTTAACACCCTTCTTCATCCCGATAAGTGAACCTTCAAATCCGGTAAACAGTGTATTTGAACCTACTTCTAAAAGATAATCTTCGGCACTGCCGCCTTCAAATGATTCGCCTCCGATTTCACCATCAAAATCCAGGGTAACATAATCACCTTTGGATACCGGCTTGTCGTCTTCAACCGGTTCAAGTGATGCAAAGTTATTTCTGATATTATTTATCTGCCGTTCTAACTCCTCATCAGATACCACCGTTGAGATTCCGGTAACTTTTATTCCCTTATATCTGGGTAATTCTATTTCCGGTTCCAGTTCCAGTTCTACCTCGCATCCAAGAGGTAAATCCTCTGATAACCTGGTAATCTTTATTCTGGGGTAATCTATTGGCTTCAGGTTGGACTGGGTAATTATATCCGGATATAACTCAGAAATTGAAAGACTGGCTGCTTCATTTAACACATACTGTTTACCAAAATTTGTATCTATTAACTGATAGGGAATCTTTCCTTTTCTAAAACCGGGAATATTTGCTTTATGGGATATATTTTTATATGCTTTGCCAATATTTTTTTTTAAAAAATTGTTTGATATCTCTATATCTAATTTAATCTTATTTAAATCAATTTTTTTCTGACTTTTAACCTCATAATTCAAGTAAATTCCTCCTCAAATAACGGTAGTAGACATTTCTATTTCAACATTAAGACACATATTATAATAGAAAATAAATAAAATACAAACCAGTCATGAAGAGCTCTGTAAACAAATTTTTTAAAATAACTTACAGCCCAAATTGGTGCGAGAGAGGGGACTTGAACCCCTATAGGTGTTACCCCACTAGATCCTAAGTCTAGCGCGTCTGCCAGTTCCGCCACTCTCGCAGAAATGGTGAGCCGTACAGGAATCGAACCTGTGACACCCTGATTAAGAGTCAGGTGCTCTACCAGCTGAGCTAACGGCCCAACTTCTGGTACGCCAGGAGGGATTCGTTCTTTCGTCTCGCTCCGCTCGCTCACGTAGGCGCAGACTCCTTCATCTAAAGACTCAGTCCGTCTTTTCGAATCCCGTAAAATATGCACCTCCGGCATATTTTACACATCCTAGACATATCAATCTTTGCAAACTACAGTAACTTTATAATATGGTGCGCCTGGAGGGATTCGAACCCCCGACGCACGGATTCGAAGTCCGACGCTCTATCCAGCTGAGCTACAGGCGCAAGTTTTAAAAAATGGGGTGAGAAACGGGGCTCGAACCCGCGACCCCAGGATCCACAATCCTGTGCTCTGCCAGCTGAGCTATTCTCACCATATGTTTCTTCAAGTAAAATTATACAACGAATTTCCAAGATTTCTGGTACGCCAGGAGGGATTTGAACCCCCGACC
>DATBWS010000005.1:0-12511 GCA_036514675.1 Candidatus Hydromicrobium sp. | reverse complement strand
TTCTAAAATGATTGGTTGGTCTTTCTTCATAATATAAGGAACATCAATTTTTAATAAATATAATATCCATAGACCGATAAGTCAAAATATAATTAAATTTATTTCTCTCCTGCAACTGTCCTATTCTAACCTGTTTAATTTTAGTATAAAATATCACTATTTATAAGAGGCAATTTTAATATTTCGCTTCTTTATTTATCTTAAAAATTGATATTTATGAAACCAATAAAAATATGGATATTAGAAAAAAAAGCTGACTTTATTTCTTATACAAGCAATAGATTTAATGAAGTTGCCAGAAATATGGGTATAGAATTAAAACTGGTAGCTCCGGAAGAAATAGATCTAATTGTTACCAGAGAAGATAAAAAAAGTATTACCTATAATGGTAATATCATAGAACTACCAGACTGTTTGATTCCAAGAATTGGAACTGTTACCTATTATGCACTTGCTATTATAAGACATTTTGAAAGATTGGGAGTTTTTATATTGAATCCAAGCCAGAGTATGGAAACAGCAAAAGATAAACTTTCGACACTGCAGCTTTTATCATCAAATAATATTCCAATTCCAAAAACAATGCTTGCTAAATTTCCTCTCAATACCTCCTTTGTAGAGAAAGAATTTTCATATCCTTTAATAATAAAAACAGTTATCGGCTCTAAGGGGAGAGGTGTTTTTCTTGTAGAAAATAGAAATAAATTGAATGACCTGGTAAATTTACTGGAAATTTCAAAAGATCCAAAAACTAATTTAATTTTACAGGAATTTATTAGCGCAAGTAAAGGAAGAGATATACGGGTTATTGTTATTGGTGGAAGAGCAATCGGTGCTATGCTTAGAATAGCAACAGATGATAATTTTAAAGCAAATTATTCAGCCGGAGGAAAAGTTATATCCTATAAAATAAATCCTACTATTGAATGGCTTGCCGTTGAATCAGCAAGAATAGTAGGTCTGGACATTGCCGGAGTTGACATTCTATTTGATCAAAATAGTTATAAAGTTTGCGAGGTCAACTCATATCCGGGGTTTGAAGGATTCGAAAAAGCGACAAAAATAAATATACCGGAAGAAATCTTTAAATATATATTAGTCCGTCTGGGGGGAAAAGCTCCGTAAAATTTATCTGTATCTTAATTAACTTCCAGAGCTTCCTGGGTAGCCTTCCTGTTAAAAATTCGCATTTCAGAGAATATAAATATACCGGCAATAGATAATGACAAAAAATCTGCAGCCGGCATTGCCAGCCAAACCCCATTTAAGCCGAAAATTTTTGGAAGTATATAAATAGCAGGAATTAAAAGCAAAAATTGTTTTGTCGAAATAATCAACAGTGATTGTATCGCTTTTCCCAGAGACTGGAAAAAACTTGCGCTAACCATATGCATACCAACCAGAGGGAAAAATACAACCAGTATTCTCAAAGGTACTATCCCACTACTAATAAGAATGGGGTCACTGCTAAAAATACTTAAGAAATAGCGCGGGAAAAACATCATAGGTACAAAAGCCAGGCAGGATATAATAGTAGTCCACATTATAGTTATTCCTAATACTTTCTTAACCCGCAGGTATTTTCTTGCACCATAATTAAAACTTGAAATAGTAGCAAAACTTTGTGATAGCACAACTATAGGTATCTGTATTAATCCAATCATCCGATAGCCTATACCCAGAATAGCTATATGGATATCATTTCCATATATTCGTAGTGACCTGTTAAAAATTAGAATTACTATACTCGTAATAGTCATCATAAAGAAATTCGGACAGCCGATAAGCAGTATTTCTCTTATTTTTTTAAAATCTATCTTAAACATTTGCAATTTAAATCTATAAATACTTTTTCCCCACATATAAAACCACATTATAAGAACCGTACTCAGTATTTCACCTATGACAGTGGCAATAGCAGCTCCTCTTATGCCCATTTTAAAGCCAAAAATAAAAATCGGATCAAGTATAATATTTAATAATGACCCAACAGCAATAAAATACATTGCCGCTCTGGGCTTTCCTTCCGCTCTTACAAAATCATTAGTAGTAATTAAAAACGAAAGGAGGATAAAGCCCGGAAATACAATAACCAGATACTCTTTTGCAAGTGGTATTACACCTGCGGAAGCGCCAAAAAATACAAGCAGCCTGTCAATAAATATATACCCCAGTACTATGAAAACAGTGTTTAGAAAAAGATTCAGTATGACCCCGTTGCCCATAGCATTTACTGCTTCTTTAATATCATTTCTACCCAGAGCTCTTGAAATAATAGAAGCAGAACCGGTTCCTACCATAAGTCCAATAGCCATCATTACAAGTAGTATCGGTAAAGCTATTGAAAGAGCAGTTATTGCCAGAGGACCAACTCCCCTGCCTACAAAGATAGCATCCACAATTACATAGAGGAATCCTGACAATAACCCCAGAATCCCCGGTCCCGCAAACTTGAAAAGCAGCTTATTTAAGTTACCCTCTAATATTTGTTTTCTTTGCAAGTCCATATACTTATTTTAATAATCCATTTGCAAGATTAGATGAATATCTGTACAGTCTTCCCTTCCAGCTAATCTGAGGTTTTCCTTTCTTTTGAAATAGCAGCTTTGAATTCATAAAGATCATATAAAATATTGAAATAGGATGTAAAAATATGTCAATAATGTTTCCATTAATTTTTATCGCAGCCATTGCCCTGGTTAATAAAATGACCAGGATTTGAAATAATATCATTAATAAATTTGAATAAAATAAGGTATAAGTCTGAAATTCAATTAAGGGCAGCAATGCCAATAAAATGAATGGAAGCAGAAAGAAGACAAACATAACAAGAATAATCAATGAGATTGTAAATCTGCTTTTAAAATTTCCAAGAAAGATCCTGCAAAATCCATCATATATTTCTTTAAAACTATTGTATAATCTGGTTGAATATGTCCTTCTTCCATTAAAGATCATAAATTTATAACCCATCTTGATAAATAATTTTGAAATAGTAGTATCTTCCACGCAGCTATTTTTAATTCCTTTATGACCTCCCAGATTCCGGTAAGTATTTCTTTTAACTACCATTAAACTTCCTATTCCGCTGCCGAATACAGGAATTTTAGATTTTCTAATAAAAAGTAGTGGGGGAATTAAAATTTGAAAATTTGTCAGATTAATTACCATCCTCTCATGAAATGTCTTCATGATCTGCTCCGGACATGCTGATAATATATCGAGTTTTTCCTGCATAAGACAACTGATTGCACTGGTCACAGATTCTTTGCTATGTATTGTATCTGCATCAGTGAAAAATAAATACTTACCTTTTGACTTCTTAAATAATTGATAACAAGCATAATTTTTACCGGTCCATCC
The DNA here is from genome assembly GCA_036514675.1 of Candidatus Hydromicrobium sp. Taxonomy (GTDB): domain Bacteria; phylum Actinomycetota; class Humimicrobiia; order Humimicrobiales; family Humimicrobiaceae; genus Hydromicrobium. The sequence goes on along the minus strand of DATBWS010000005.1, from coordinate 9,148 downwards.
CTCCGGTAAGGGTTTGCCGTTAATTAATTTTACATTTTTATAAATTTTAGAAATATTTCCGGTAATCCTGGCAGTTTTATCAGTAGAATTGTCATTAAGCACTAAAATTTCTGTATTATTATAATCCTGCTTTATTAAAGACAGCAGGCATTTTTCAATATTTTTTTCTTCATTTCTGGCAGGTACAAGAATTGAAATAAGAGGATTTTCTTTTTTTATCTCCGGGGGCAGCTTATAATCCGATATATCTTTAAAAAGAATTGAATTAATAAAAAAATTAATAAAAAATATAAACAGTAAAAAAGAAACTATTATATTGTAAATAAAAAGTATCATTTTAAAATAACACTTTCTTTTTTATGATAGAATCTTACCAACTTCTTTTTAGAGATATTATTATATCATAGTATATAATCTAAATTCATAATCATTTACATTTTCCCTTATTATCAATCAAGCATTATATCCTGCAGGTCAAGATCAATTACTCTGAATATAAATTCCTGTTCTATTTCAGGAACCTCATTGCCATTCCATGAAAATAAAAATCCGTCATAATAATAGCTTCCCCAGTCCATTGTTTTATTTTCATATAAATATCCGGAACCTTTCTCCGTGGCTATATCCAGATAATAATTAGCAGACATAAAATCTTCTTCCGGCGTAATATCTATCGGTATCCATCCATAGCCAGGCAGTTTAATTTCAACCCAGGCATGTCCCATATCTATTTCTTTTTCTTTTTCATATAAAATAGCATATGCAGGGATACCTGCCGCAAGCCTGGCCGGTATACCTGCCGATCTTAAAAGCGCGGTATAAAGAATGGCATAATCACTGCATACGCCCTTTCCTCTTTCTAATATTTCCGATGAATAAAGGAATTCGTAATCTTTATCTTCGGCACGCGGAAAATCATAATAAAGATTTCTAATTACGAAATTGTAGAGAATTCTTGCTATTTCTATTGGTCTTATCTCATTTTTAATCAATGATTTCGCCGTATTATAAATTTCAGGATTATCCGAATCTATAAATAAATCATCAGCAGTATATGTTTCCAGGTCCCGGTCATTTTTATCATAACTTAAATTATCACTGTCAAGATCTCTATAATCAAATTCATAAAGGGTTATATCCATCACAACTGATACAGTCAGGCTTTCACCTGCCGGAAGCTCATTATCAATTTGAAAATGGATAAGCGAATTCCAGTTATTATCGAATAATTCATCAGAATTTGAAATATTGGGTGAATAATCATTTATTATTTGAAACGGGTAATAGGTCTGTGGAACTCTCATAAAACAATTGATGTCTTTTAGACTTTCTATACTATTGTTTATTAAAGTATAATTTATTTCAACTTTAAAATCATGCCGGATAGAGGACGTAATAGGTAAATTCATTTCCGTAATTACAATATTATGAGTTGCCTCACTGCTTTCTACTCCATCGGAAACAGCCAATTTTATTTTATACTCACCCGGTTTATCAAAATAATAAGAAAAAGATTTTTCATCTGAATATTTAGTACCATTAACTTCCCATAAATAATCTAATTCATCTCCATCAGGATCGAAAGCTTTCCGTGCACTAAAATATACCGGATTTTTTATTTGAAAATAACCTCCCGTCAGTCTGTCTCCGGTGATTTCAATAAAAGCTCTGGGAGGCAGGTTTGTATCCTGGCTGCCACCGGTATACAATTTTTCTTTTTCCACAGATTGACCTGATAATTCTACAATACCCATTCCTTCAAATCCATCTGCAATATATCCATAGTTGCCTTCTATAGTTATATCATATGAAGTTCCATTGGTATTCAAACTATCTGCAATAACCGGATTATTGCTATCTTTTACGTCTATAGCATATATCCCTCCGGATAAACTGGATATATAAATATAGCCACCTGCAGAATCCAGTTCCCACGCCCCTCCTGGAATTTCGCATTTTCCAGGAGTTTTTAGATTGGATAAATCTCCAATATCCACAATTTGAAGTATGCTTTCAGTATAATTTTCGCTATCCTCATCTCTTTTGCAGCTTGAAATATAAGCATAATTTCCCAGAACATACAGGCCCCATGAATTTGAAGAAATCTTGCATGAATTTATGATTTCAGGACTATTTTTTTCTTCTATATTCAGAACAAGCAGCCTGCTGTCATCCATATTCTCTCTTTTTTCATAATCATAAAAATTGATGTTTATATAGGCTAAACCCTTTTCTACCCATATACTCGAAGGCAGTCCGTCTATTTCATATGCACTCACCATTTTAGGGTTTCTTTTTTCCGAAATATCCACTATCTCCAGCCTGCTTATTTCCCAACTCTCTTTTTCAACCACAGTATTAATATATGCATAATCGCCTTCAATAAACAGGCCATATGCTGATTTATTATTATTCTCTCCGGTATTATAGTTTCCGATCAGTTCCGGATTCTCTTTCTCCTGTATATCTACTATATAAAATCCGCAATTGGTATAGACTTCAGCATTATCATCTCTAATCCACTCAGTATAAGAGATATAGGCATAATTATCTTTGATAATTACGATATTTGCCGACTCTACGCCGGGACATTTTCCTATTATCACAGGGTTCTCCTTATCCTGAATATCTATTACATAGAGAACACCTAAATCATTTGTAAGGTAAGCGTAATTACCGCTTGTATTTACATCTATGGCCTGACCGGGCACATTTATCTTGCTTATAAGATATGAATTAGGAATGCCCGTAAATACTCCTGAATCAATAAATTCTTCGTCGCTTCTGTTACGGCAGGAAGTAAGATTCAGAACCGGAATTATAAATAATAATATTATTATTATTATTATTTTTGTGATTGTCTTCTTTGACCCTGTCATAAATATTCTCTATAGTCATGAGAGTTTGGTTATTCTTGATATTTTATTCGTCCATGTCCCGGATATCTTCTTTATTTTCTTTGAAATCTTCCAGAGGAGGCAATTCCTTTAAACTTTCTATACCTATAAGTTCCAGAAACCTTTCAGTTACTTTATACAGTATGGGATTTCCTGGTTCCTTAAGTCTGCCTGCTTCTTTTATTAATCCTTTATCCACCAGTGTCAGAATAACACTATCAGTTCTAACCCCTCTTAGTTCGGCAATTTGCGTTCTGGTAACAGGCTGCCTGTAGGAAATAATTGCCAGAGTTTCCAGTGCAGCCTGTGAAAGATAGGTGCGTATATTGGATTTAATGAATTTTATCAGTACTTCACTTAATGAGGGATTTGAATAAAGCCTGAATCCTCCTGCCACTCTTCTAACAATAAATCCTCTATTATCATCAATATATTCCTTTTCCAGCAGTTCTATTATTTCATATACTTTTTTTTCGGTAATTCCCAGTGCAGATGATATTTCTCTTGCCTTTACTATACCTTCAGACACAAAAAGTATACCTTCTATGCAGGTTTTCAGCCATTCTTTTTCTCTTTGCAACTCCATGCTTTTCTTATTGCTATCACTGTTCATTCAATCTGTGTCTTAGCCCGTTTTTTTATTACTTAATTCTTTTTATTATAATACTCCCGAAATTTTCAAACTGAACAATATCTATTGCATTCTTTTTATAAAGCTCCAGTATTGACAGAAAGCTGATTATCTTATCAATAATCCGGTCATATTTAGATGTAATTTCCTTAAATGTTATATTATCTTTAGAATATAATATTTTCTTTATTCTTTGCATTTCCTCAAATATGTTTATACCTATCCTGTGATTATAAATATTTTCTAAATTTAATCTTTCTTCCTTATATTTAATAAGTTTTGAAGCCATTGACGATAATTCCTCTATATTTATGTCCCTGGTAAAATCCGGCAGCAGGCTTAAAAATTCTTTTTCTATAGGAGCTTCCCTTATAAAATATAAAGAATCCTTTTCATAAATGCTTCTTAAATAATTGGATATTTTTTTAAAGATTCTATACTCCTCTTCCCTTCTTTTCAAAATTTCAATATTTAATATGTTTTCTTCGTCACCAGCAGTTTTGCTCTTCGAGGGAAGCAGTGATCTTGATTTTATTTCCAGTAGAATAGAAGCTACATATATAAATCCTGACAGAGTGTCAAATAATACGCTTTTTTTATCTTTAATATAACCGGTAAAATCTTTTATAATGGTGCTTAAACTGATTTCATAAATATCTTCTTTTTTTTTCTGGACCAATTCCAGAAGCAGATACAGGGGGCCCTTAAATTTTTTATATTCTACTAAGTAATCTTTGACTTCTATGCAATCTTCCAATCTAATCTATACCCATCTTTTTTCTTACATCGGATATTGTTTTATCGGCAATTTTTCTAACCTGTATTTTACCTTCTTCCAGTATGTCATAGATATAATTCAGATTTTTCTTAATCTTATTTCTTTTCTCCTGAAACTCTTCTAAAGATTTATATATTATAACCGAAATCTCATCCTTGCACTGAGTGCATCCGATTTTTCCCTTTTTGCATCTATTTTCTATCTCTTCTATTCCTTCTTCTTTATATATTTTATAGAAATCAAATACACTGCAGACCTCCGGATGACCGGGGTCTTTAAGATATATTCTTTCGGGATCGGTTATCATCATTCCAACTTTACTGCGAATGGTTTTAAAATCATCCGATAAAAATATAGCATTATTATAGCTTTTAGACATTTTGCGGCCATCTATTCCCGGAACCCTTGTGGCTTTTGAAAGCATTTCCTTTGGCTCGGTAAAATATTTTCCATAAAAATGATTAAACCTTCTTGCGATTTCCCTGGTAATCTCAAGATGGGGTAACTGGTCCTCTCCGACCGGTATTATATCAGAATTAACTATAAGTATATCCGCAGCCATAAGTACAGGATATGATAGAAAACCAAGTGTGGATAGGTCTTTTGACTTCAACTCGCTCATCTGTTCCTTATAAGTAGGGCAGCGCTCCAGCCAGGATAAAGGAGTGATCATTGAAAAATAAAGAGTCAGCTCTGATATTTGCGGTACATCCGATTGCCTGTATAAATGGGTAAACTCGGGATCAATTCCCAGAGCTACTAAATCTATCACACATTCAATTAAATCAGATTTTATATTCTTAGGATTCTGATATTCTGTTGATAATGCATGCCAATCAACCAGGAAGAAAAAATTTTCATAATCCTTCTGATGTTTAATCATATTGCTGATATTCCCGTGCAGATGGCCAAGATGTAATTTTCCCGTTGGCCTGAACCCGGTAAGCATTTTCTTTTTCATTTAGTTCTCTCCTGTTCTCCAATCCGCTAGGCAATCAAATACTGCCACCAAATACACATGTTATAAATAAAATTAAATACCGGGGATATGACAGTCCAAAATATTCTTCCACCCAGGAAAATAAATATGAAAATGAATATAAAACCAAACCTCCCGAAACTTAAATATCTAAACATAGCTTCATCAGGCAGAAAAGAAGCCAGTATCTTTGAACCATCAAGCGGCGGTATTGGTATAAAGTTAAAAATTGCTAAAAAAACGTTTATATATATAGCATTCCTAAAAATCTGGCTTATAAGATCAAAAGTCCTGTATCCAAGAGTGTCCGATACCATTATCCCATTTGTTAATTTGAAATAAATATAGAAAAAAAGGCCATATATCAAGCCTATTGCAAAAGCAAAAATAAGATTTGCTGCAGGACCGGCCAGCGAGGTGTAACGGAGCCCCCTTCTATAATTTCTAAAATATGCAGGGTTTATGGGAACCGGTTTGGCATAACCGAATATTATACCGGAATTAATTAGTATAAGCAGCAGCGGCAGGAGTACACTTCCAAATAAATCAATATGTGCAATTGGATTTAAGGTAAGCCTTCCCAGATTTCTGGCAGTCGGGTCGCCGCTCTTGTAAGCTATATATCCATGGGCATATTCATGTAAAACAACACCCATAATCAAACCCGGCGCCCATGTAATTAATTGTCTTAAAAAATCTATTATTGCCTGTCCCAGACCGGCCATATAACCTCACCTCTCATCGTTCTATGACCCTATACCATATCAAAATCTATTAGATTTGCCAATATTATTTTATACCTCAGTTAAAATTAAATTATAAAATAAAACCTTTCGGATTTTCCACAATCAATTTAATTTTTTTCCCCTGGGATGATATTTAAAATATATATCTTTTATATGTTCTTTATCCAGAGTAGTATAAATTTCAGTTGTAGAAATACTGCTGTGGCCGAGTAATTCCTGTATCGTCCTTAGATCTGCTCCCCTCTGCAGCATATGCGTGGCAAAACTATGTCTGAAGATATGAGGATATAAATTTTTATTAAGATTTGTTCTCCTGGCATACTTTTTTAATATTTTCCAGAATCCCTGTCTGGTCATTCTTCTGCCGCTCCTATTCAAGAAAACATAATCTGACCGATATTCCTTTTTAATTTTATACCTGCTTGTTCTCAGATACTTTTCTAAAAATGATAAACCTTTCTCACCTATCGGTACTATCCTCTCCCTGTCTCCCTTACCTATAAATCTCAACAACTCTTCATCAAAATCAATATTCTGCATTCTTAAATTTATAATCTCGCTTACTCTAAGCCCACAGGAATACAATATTTCAAGCATTGCCCTATCCCTCATCTCCAGCGCAGTAGAATAGGGTATGCTTTCAAGAAACTTTTCTACCTCTTCTATTTTTAAAACTTCAAGTATTTTTTTCAGCTTTATGGGATTGTTTATCTGCACCCAGGGATTTTTCCGGCAATCCCCCTCTATTACCAGAAATTTATAAAAACTTCTGAGCGTTGACAATATTCTTGAAATAGATGATTCAGACTGTTTCTCTTCGTGTAATATTTGAAGAAAATCCAATATCTGTTCTTTTGAAAGTTCATAGTAATTCTCTATATTATTGTTTTCCAGAAAAACTATGAATTTTTTCAAGTCCCTTAGATAAGAGCTAATGGTGTTGGGAAGGAGCAATTTTTCAAACCTTAAGTATTCTTTATACCCTATGATATCGCTCCCGATATTTTTATTTTTTATCTTTTCCAACAATTTTTGTGTTCCTGTTCAAATAATCCCTGGATAGAAGTATTCCTATAATGGTTTTTGCATCTTTTAGTTTACCGTTTTCTACATAGGACAGAACATCTTTCATTTTTAATTCGACTATTCTCAAGAATTCATCATCTTCTAAATTATTTTCTTTTTTTTCAAAATTTATTGCCAGATATAAATATAATACTTCATTACAAAAACCTGGTGATGTATAAAAGGTGGTTAAATGTATTAGTTTTCCTCCTGTCGCTCCGATTTCTTCCCTTAATTCCCTTCTGGCGCAATCCGGAGGATTCTCATTTTTACCTAACTTTCCTGCCGGTATTTCCAATAAGACACTTCCCAAAGGATACCTGAACTGCTTTACCAGTATTATTTTACCTTCTTTGCTTACCGGAACAATACCTACCGCACCAGGGTGGGTAACCTTTTCTCTAATAGCAATTTTATTGTTAGGTAGCTTTACTTTATCAACAAATAATTCCACTATTTCGCCTTTAAAAATTTTTTTTGAGCTTATTTTTTTTTCATAAAGTTCTTTATCCATTTAAAAAATTTTGTCTTCTTTCAATCTAATTTATTATAAATTTACATATTTCAAGTATCAACCCGGCTAGTTTCACTAACTGCTCAATTCTTACAAATTCTTTATTTGTATGGATGTTCTCCATTCCATTGCTCAGGTTAAGCGATATTTTGCCTTTTTTGTTAAATATATTAATATCACTTCCCCCTCCTGAAGATATAATCTTCGGTTTTATTTTTAACTTTCTCATAGCAGTTTTAGCGATTTGTACCGGAATCTCGTTTTCCGTAATCTCATATCCATCATATTCTCTTACAATCTCATAATTTAAACGGGCTCCAATTTTATTTGCACCTTTTTTTAAATAATTAACCATTTCATCAGTAATCTTTTCAAGCTTTGACAGCTTTAAGCTCCTTACTTCCAGTTCCAATTTTGTATCTTCAGCAACTATATTTCTGGCCACACCACCTTCTATTTTCCCAACATTGCAGGTACTTTCCTGATCAATTCTACCTATTTTCATACTGGAAATCGCTACAGCAGCGGCTTTAATTGAGTTGACCCCCTTTTCGGGTTCTATCCCTGCATGGGCCGATTTTCCTTTAAAGTGCGCATAAATTGAATTCTGATAGGGCGCCTTATTTATTATAGCTCCTATATCTCCATCGCTATCAAATGCAAAACCATACTTTGCTTTAATCAAATCCATATTAATGCATTTTGATCCCATTACACCGATTTCTTCACAAATAGTAAAAATAATATAGATATCTGCTGTAGAAATATTTTTTTCTTTTATAACATTTAAAACTTCCAAAATCGCAGCAACTGCGGCCTTATCATCACCACCCAATATGCATTCCTTATTTTTATTAAATATCTTTCCATTCTTTATTACCGGTATGATGTCTCCGTTTATACTTACCGTGTCAAGATGCGCTGCCAGAAAAATCGGTTTGCTTGCTGATGGATTCTTTGACCGGTATAAAGCGGTGACATTTCCTGCATTGCTGCCAAATTTACTGCCGCACCGGTCAACATTGACTTTCAGACCCAGTTCTTTTAATTTCTGCCTTACGTAATCGACTATCTCCTTTTCATTTTTTGAGGGGCTTTTTATTTTCAGCAGTTCAATAAATGTCCGAAAGAGTCTTTTTTTATTAATCATGCCTACTCTTTTTATATTTTAATATTTAATTTCTTTTAGTTTTCATTTTTCTGTTTATTATGTTCTTTTACAAGTTTAAAAATATTTTTGAAGATTATACCTATGACCAGTAACACAACAGATATTATAGCAGAACTCAAAATAATCCTTATAAAGAAATCATAAAAGAAACCAAATGGGAAAAGAGTTATTATGAGGGAACCTTCAGGGAAAGTAAAGTTACCCTGCGGGAAAAATAAAAGATGAAAATTATCAAATAAAACAGGAAAGTTTTTCCCAAGAAGATACAGGATTGTAATAAAAAGCAGTATCAATGCTGATGATATTATAAATGTTGTTCCCAGATTCTTGATAAAATTTTTAATATTTTTCTCTATCAGCAGTACAA
>DATBWS010000004.1:0-2556 GCA_036514675.1 Candidatus Hydromicrobium sp. | reverse complement strand
ACCAAAACCTCCTCCTCCGGAAGATCTGCTTCCGCCGCTAATTCCACCGCTCCCCCCGGTCCAGGAGGATGACCTGGTCTTTTTTGGTATAGCAACTTCCTTTTTATCGTTATATCCGCAATTTAAACAAAGCCTTTCTACAAAGCTTTTACCGGATTCCGTATAGGTAGCTGGCTTGAGCACAGTGGATTTTATCTTCAGTTTGAATTTTCTGCACCTGGGACATCTTTTTTTAAAAAAGTCAACAAATTTAACCAGAAATACCAAAACTATTATAATAGTTATTACAAAAGGGATTGGGAAACAGCACACCCAGCCAAAAGGAAATTCTGAAGAGCTACTGGTAAAGGGCGCTGCCGATGAAGTTTCGGTGGCGATTGGCTCCAGACCTTCTTCTTCGTAAATCTGTTCGGCAATAACCAGAATCGCGTTATTCAGGCCTGTATAAAAATCACCTTTCTGAAAATTAGGAACAATTATGTCGTTAACAATTTCGCCAGCTTCAAGATCGGTTATTACCCCTTCCAGGCCATATCCTACTTCTATTCTTAAAGGTCTGTTCCCGGGCTCCCCTTCAGTGCAAATCAATATAAGGATCCCATTGTCTTCTTTCTCTTTTCCTATTCCCCATTTTTCAAAGAGTTCGACTGCATATTCTTCTTCGGTAATTCCCTGCAAGCTATCCACTATTGCCACGGCTATCTCACTGCCCGTCTCCTCTTCTATTTTAGAGGCCAGCGCCTCCAATTCAGATTTGGAGCCGGAATCCAGCAGACCGGCATAATCGTTGATATAACCGGTCCAGTCCGGAAAATTCACATCCTGGGAAAAAAGAAAACCCGGATAGGAAAAGAAGCAGATTATAAAGAGTATAAAAAAGAAAACTAATCTTTTTTTAAGTTTAATTAAAATTGATTTCATTATTTACTCTAATTCCAGATCTACTTCCGGAACTACTTCTGCTCCCTCTTCGGCTTCAAAGAATTCTTTGGCCTCAAATCCAAACCAGCCGGCAATTACATTTTTAGGGAACAACTTGATATATGTATTATAATCTCTAATCGCTTCGTTAAATCTCCCTCTCTCCACTGCAATTCTGTTCTCGGTTCCTTCAAGTTGAACCATGAGATCACGCACCGTTTCACTTGCCTTAAGCTCCGGTGTGTCCTCAACTACCACCCTGATATCACCAATAATAGAGCTAATTTCTTTATTTGCATTTTCGATTTCAGCCGGCGTCCCGGCATTCTGTATACCGGCCCTTGCTTCTGCTATAGTCTCCAGTATATCTTTTTCCAGCTGCATGTAAGCTCTGGCGCTCTCGGCCAGATTTGGTACGAGGTCAAGCCTTCTCTGATACACAACCTGCACCTGGGCCCAGGCGTTATCAACTTCTATCTCTTTTACCGTCATATTATTTCTGGAATCCACTACATAGGCAACCATAATAAGTCCAATAATAATTATTACTGCCACAAAACCTATAACACATCCTAAAACAATTTTCTTGCGCATAAAAACCAAAACTCCTCTTACTTTTTTTTACAAACTTTTACTACTGCAGGTCTTATCAGAAAGTTATCTATCATATAGCCCTTTCTTATAACATCCAGTATTTTACCTTCATCTACATCCTTTACAGCTTCGGTTACAGCCGCTTCGCAAACTTCCGGATTAAATTCCTCACCCTTTGGATCAATAACTTTGACATTCTCTTTCTTCAGAAGATCCATTAAATTTCCATAAATCATTTCTATTCCCTTAAAAAAATCATCCTCTTCTTTTTTTAATTTCTTCCCGGTTTCAAGCGCCATTTCAAAGTTATCGATTATAGGAAGAAGTTTTTCTATTAAATCTTTGTTTGCCCTCTTTATATGCTCCAGATGTTCTTTTAAAGTTCTCTTCCTGTAATTATCATAATCCGCCTGCAATCTTTTGATTCTATCCAGATACTCTTCTTCAATCTTTTTATAATTTTCCAATTCTTTCCTTAAAAGCTCTATTTCTTCTTCAAGTTCCTCTGCTTCAAGCTCTTTCTTTATCTCTTTTCCGGGAGTATCTCCTGCTATCTTCTTTTCAGGCTTTTTGTATTCCGTCATTTCTTCCATATCCTGCCCATTACCGGAATCTTTTTTTATATGTTCGGAATCTTTATGATTTTTTTTATCTTTTTTACTCATATTTTTGACACACTGGTTTCATAGAAAATTTCAATCAGAAAAAATAAAATACATTATATAATAGGAATAAGATGTTTTAAAAGTTCTAATTTCTACTTTTGCCTATCACTATAATATCAAGAGTAGATTTAATCTCATCAATATAGAAGTGCCCATCACAATCTACAGGGGCAAAATGAAAATGAACAATAATCTTTTCACCATTCTCAGCTGCAATGTTCTGTACTTTAACTTCTATTATTCTTTTTTCACCAGGCTCGAGCCCCATTATAGGTGACCCTATTATTTCAGGCTCCACTATTTCTGTGTCAGTGTCAGTAGTAGTGGTTACAGTACTGATACCTGTTGTTAGATCAGTCACAGTTATGGTAGTATT
>DATBWS010000003.1:0-54102 GCA_036514675.1 Candidatus Hydromicrobium sp. | reverse complement strand
AGATTCATAAAAAACATCTGCTCCCTGTTTTATGAGTCTGTTAATAGTATTGGATATAGCCCTTTCGTTTCCCGGAACCGGAGATGCTGAGATTATCACCATATCCCCTTTCATAATACTAATTCTTTTGTGTTCTCCCAGAGCCATCCGGTTTAGGGCCGAGAGCGGCTCACCCTGACTCCCTGTAGAAAGTATAACTATTTCTTTTATCGGAAACTCATCAATTTTGGATATTGGGATTATGGTGTCTTCGGGTATTTTTAAATAACCCAGTTCAGTAGAAACTCTGATTGTCTTCAAAATTGATTTACCGGAAATAGCAACCTTTTTCTCCAGTTTACTGGCTACATCCAGTACCTGCTGTATCCTGTGTATATGGGAGGAGAAAGTGGCAACAATAATCCTTTTTGAAGCCTTCTCGAATTTTTCTAACAGCGTTTTCCCTACATCCTTTTCCGGAAGGGTAAACCCACTCTCTTCGGCATTGGTGCTATCGCATAAAAGAGCCAGTACGCCTTCTTCACCAGCTCTGGCAATTTTTGAAAATTGGGTTACCTTGTTATCAATGGGAGCATAATCAAATTTAAAATCTCCGGTGTGTATTACAGTCCCGATATCTGTTTTTATAATTAATCCCACCCCATCCGGTACGCTGTGATTAACCCTAAAAAAATTTATATGAAATGGTCCAATGTCCAGCTGTTCATCGGGATTAATCTCATTATATTTTACCGGAATTATATTTTGAGAGTTATCAAACTTTATTTTAGCCAGACCTATGGTAAGTCTGGTCGCATATACAGGTACGTTGATTTCTTTGAATAAAAACGGCAGGCCACCTATATGGTCTTCATGTCCGTGTGTGAGTATTATTGCTTTTACTTTGCTTTCATTTTTCTTAACATATGAAAAATCGGGTATTATAAAATCAATTCCCGGCATATCATCATCCGGAAACATTATTCCACAATCAACAATTATGATCTGATTATCTTTTTCAAAGACCATCATATTTTTGCCGATACCGCTTAAACCTCCCAGGGGTATTAATTTTAAACTAGTTTTTTTTGCCATAATTATTTATTTACAAAAGTTTACTTCTAATTAATTTACTATCTTGTGTTTTTTTAGAATTGCCTTAAAAGCTAATAGCTCTTTATCTTCCATAGAGCATAACGGAAGCCTGCATGGACCGACACTTACACCCTTTAAATTCAATGCCTCCTTAATAGGAACCGGATTCGTGGCTATAAAAATCCCATAGAATATATCTAACAGATCACGGTGCATTTTAGCTGCTTTTCTAAAATCCCCTCTTTTAAAACTGGTTACCATTTCTTTTATTTCCCTACAGATAATATGAGAAGCAACACTAATGACGCCATATCCTCCCAGGGATAATATTGGTAATGTATCGCCATCATTACCGCTATACACCAGGAAGTTCTCGCCGGTATCCCTGATTATTTCCGAAATCTGCCTCATATCACTGCTGGCTTCTTTGATTCCGCAAATATTATCAATTTTCGAAAGTTCCACACAGGTCTTTGAACTTATATTGGATGACGTCCTTGAGGGAACATTATAAATTATTATAGGGATTTTAACCTCAGCGGCAATTGCCTCAAAATGTTTAAAAAGACCCAGCTGAGAAGGCTTGTTATAATAAGGCGTAACCAGAAGCAGGCAGTCTACCCCTATTTTCTCCGCTTCTTTTGATAATTCTATAGAATGCCTGGTATCATTGGAACCGGTTCCTGCAATAATTTTAACTTTATCTCCGAAATTATCTTTTGCAAATTTAAATAATTTTATCTTTTCATCGTCATCCAGAGTTGAAGCTTCTCCTGTGGAACCCGATAGTAAAATTCCATCGCTTCCCTCATCAATCAAGTAATCCAGCAATTTTCTGCAAGAATCAAGATCCAGATTATAGTTTTTATCAAATGGGGTTACCATTGCTGTAATTACCTCACCTATATTTATCATATAATCCTCCTCAAATAATAACGCGATTAAATGTCTATTAATTTATCCAATCCAAAAGTAAAATTGGAAAGCCTGTCCAGATTTTTAATGGCAAGAATGACTCCGGGATAAAACGATGATCTATCCAGACTGTCATGTTTTATAGATAAAGTCTGACCCTTTGCTCCGAAAATAACATTCTGATGCGCCAGCAGTCCCGGCAGCCTTATGCTGTGAATATGAATACCTCCGGCAAGTCCTCCTCTGCAGCCTTCTATGTTTTCAGTCTCGCCCTCTTTTAGCCTTGACTTGTTAAAAATATTACCAAGGCTTATCTCATCCGCAGTCAGTATGGAGGTTCCGGAAGGAGCATCTCTTTTTTTATCATGATGCATCTCGATTATTTCGCAATTATCAAAATATTTTGATATCATCCTCGAAATTTTAATCATAATTACGGCTCCGATAGAAAAATTAGGAGCAATAAGCGTTTTACTGCCGGACTTTAAAGCCTTACTTTCAATTCTACTTAAATCCTTATTGCTCAAGCCGGTAGTTCCAACTATTATATTTATATTATTATCAATAGCCCAATTTATATTTTTATTGGCCACATTTGCGCTGGTAAAATCAATAATAATATCCGGACTTAACTTTTTAATATCCTCATAGGAATTATAAATTTTGTATCCTGTTTTTTTACCGACTAAAAACTCTCCCACATCAGCATCCGTATTTATAATATCAAAACCTCCTACCAGTTCTATTTCTTCTTCTTTTATCAATTCCCTGGAAATAGACGCTCCCATATTTCCGCAAATACCGAACATCACTATTTTTTTCATGATAACCCACCTTTATTTAGTTTTCCCAGTGCCACAAGACTCATTTTATCTAACTTGAAATACTTACCTACTATATCATCTAAATCATTTCGCCTTACCTTATCTATTTTCTTTAATATCTGTTCAATAGTCAAAACTTTTTTATCAAACAGGAGCCCTTTGCCCAGCCTGAACATCCTTGAGCTTATATCTTCGATCCCCAGAACGATATTTCCTTTTAAATTTTCCCTAGCCCTTTCCAGTTCAACATCTTTTACTCCGTGCCTGTTAATATCAACTATTTCATCTTTAATCAATTTCAAAATTCTATCCGTATTTTTAGGTGAGGAAGCCGAATATATAATTATTATCCCTGTATCCAGATACTGAACATTACTGCTAAAAATCGAGTAGGCCAGACCTTCTTCCTCTCTTATTTTCTGAAATAATCTGCTGCTTATGCTCCCTCCAAGCAAATTTGTAAACAGCGAAAGCGGATATTTATCCCCGCTATCCCTTCTGCAGCCCAGCCCGCCAAAACACATATGAATCGAACTGGTCTTGCCGCTATATATCTTTTTTACACTTCCATTAGACAGAGGTTCCTTTCCCGAAAAATTTGCGTTGTGTTTTTTACCCTCTATTCTATCCGTATTTTTTTTAATTTCATCTATCAAATCTTCATGTTTTATATTACCTGCAGCTGAAATAACGGCGGTACTTATATCGAACTCATTTTTGAAATATTTCAGTATCGTGGATTTTTTGATTTCTTTAAGAGAATTTTTGGTACCCAGAATCGGGAGACTGAGAGGGTGGCCATCCAGAACTGTTTCATAGAAATAATTCATGATATTATCGGAAGGATTGTCGTCCACCATCTTTATTTCCTCAAATATTACCTTTTTTTCGGTTTTGATATGCTCTGTCCGGAAAGATGGATTCATTAATATATCAAACAAAAGTTCCATACAATTGTCCAGATGGGTATCGATAAAATCAGCATAGATGCAGCAGTTTTCTTTATCGGTGAATGCATTGAATTCGGCACCCATTAAATCGAACTCAATGGCTATATCTCTATAGTTTCTTTTCCTGGTACCCTTGAAAACAAGATGTTCTATAAGATGAGAAATTCCACTGATGCTTTTATTTTCATTTCTGGATCCGGTCTGTATCCAGAAACCCATTGATATTGACCTGAAATGGGGTAAATACTCACTAATAACTCTTATTCCATTATTTAATTCAGTTATTTCATACTTATCGAATTTTACACTATTTGAAGAAACTATTTTATTATTTACCTCATCATAAAATATTCAGATATCGGTTCTTTCCAGACCTATTTTTTTGGTTCTGGAATCGATATTACCGACTCTAACCAGTATTTTATCACCTATTTTTAAATAATCGTTAACGTCTTTTATCCTTTCGTTTGAAACTTTGGATATATGAAGAAGCCCGTCAACTCCGGGAATTAAATTAATAAAAGCTCCATAACTGGTTATGCCCACCACGGTTCCTAAAAACTCTTCCCCCACTTTTATATCTTCAACGTTCCTTAACATTCCTTCTATCCTCTTCTTTGCCATTTCGATATTGACATCATTGGAGGAAGTAATAGAAACCAGACCTTCCCCATTATAATCACTTATATCAATTTCTTCCAAATCAAATTCTTCTTTTATGCTTTTAATATTTTTCCCGCCCGGTCCTATGATCTCGCCAATCTTTTCTTTGGGAACTTTAAAAGTAGTTATTTTCGGTGCACACCTGGCCAGAGATTCTCTTGGTTCCGGAATTACTTCAAGCATCCTGTCCAGTATGAACAATCTTCCTTCTCTTGCCTTCTCCAGTGCCTCTTTTATGATATCCAGATTGATACCTTTTATTTTCATATCCATTTGCAGTGCAGTAATTCCATTTTTGGTTCCTGCAACTTTAAAGTCCATATCGCCATAAAAATCTTCCAGACCCTGTATATCTTTTAATATAATATACTTATCATCTTCACCTTTGATAAGACCCATTGCTATGCCGGAAACCGGATTTAATATTGGAACTCCTGCGTCCATCAGAGCGAGGGTGCTCCCGCACACACTGGCCATCGAGGTGGAACCATTGGATTCCAGAGCTTCTGATACAAGTCTTAATACATACGGAAATTTATCCTCATCGGGAATCATCGGTCTCAGTGCTTTTTCTGCCAGTGCTCCGTGCCCTATTTCTCTTCTTTTCGGTCCTCTCAGCGGCCAGGTTTCACCTGTGCTGAAAGGTGGGAAATTATAATGATGTATATATCTCTTGAATTCTTCTTTTCCCAGGCTATCTATTTTTTGCGCTTCCCTTATCGAACCTAAGGCCAGTATGGTCAAAACCTGTGTTTTTCCTCTGGTAAAAAGACCAATGCCGTGTGTTGTTTCTGGAAACAATCCTACCTCACAGCTTATTTCTCTTATTTCATCAGGTTTTCTGCCATCGGGTCTTATCCCTTTTTCCAGGATCATCTTTCTTACCAGCTCTCTCTCAAGATCGCCAAAACTTACGTCTATGCTCTCTTTCTCTTCCGGAAATTCGGATTCCAGCTCTTTTCCGGTCTCTTCCTTTATGATCAGTACCTTATCCTGAAAATAACCTCTGGCAGTATTATCCAGTAAAGCCTTCTTTTTATCATCGCCGGAATATTTCACAATATCGTCTAAAATTTCCTGAATTCTTCCTTCTGCCAGTTCTCTTACTTTTTTTTCGACATTTTTATTCAATTCAAAGTTAATTGTTTTTCTTTTTTCTTTACCTGCTATTTCCTTAAATTCTTTTTGAAATTTTACAATTTTTTTTATTTCGCTGTGCGCTCTTTCTATGGCTTCCAGCGCTATTTCTTCTGAAACTTCCTTACCTCCGGCTTCCACCATCAATATTGCCTCTTCCGTTCCGGCTACTACTATGTCTATGACACTTTCTTCGATTTCGCTATAATCCGGGTTTATTATCCAGTTCTCCCCTACTTTGCCTATTCTGACCGCACCAACAGGTTCTTCGAAAGGTATATCCGATATATACAATACCATCGAAGCCCCATTTATTACCGAAATATCATAAGGATTGATTTGATCGAAAGAAATAACTGTACCGATCAATTGAACTTCATTCCTTATGTTTTTATTAAATAGCGGTCTTAAAGGCCTATCGGTTAATCTTGAATTAAGAATTGCCTTATCACTTGCTCTGCCTTCTCTCTTAAAGAATCCTCCGGGTATTTTTCCCGCTGCATACATTCTCTCTTCGACATCCACTACCAGAGGGAAAAAATCTATATTCCCGGATGGATTTTGACTCATAACTGCGGTAATCAACACTCCATTCCCGCCAAATTTAACAAGAACTGAATTAGCCAGTCTTGCTATTTTGCCGGTTGAAAAAATCATTTTCTTTCCGCCAATATCTAATGTGTAACTTTTTTCCATTTATATCCTATATTCTCCTTTAAATTACATGGATAAAAAAATATTTTATATAGAACTATTTTCTTAAACCTAATTCTTCAATTATTTTTTTATACCTCGCTATATCATTATTTTTTAAATATCCCAAGAGTCTTTTTCTTTTACCGACCATAATAACGAGACCCCTTCTGGAATGATGATCCTTTTTATTCGCCTTCAAATGTTCATTCAGCCTGTTAATCTTCTTAGTAAGAATAGCTATCTGAACTTCAGAGGAACCGGTATCATTCTCATGAGTTTTGAATTTCTCTATAACCTTTTTTTTATCCTCTTTTACTAAAGTCAACTTTTCACCTCCTCAAAAATGTCCGAACTATAATTTATCATAACTGTATATTAATTACAATTTAATCACATTCCGCTATTTATCCCTTCTGCAATAGTAAATTACTCTTAAAACTTCTTTAAAATTCTTTAAAATCAGCCTTAAGTTCTTTAGTTTTCAGTTTTAAAGTATTTATTGGCATACCCTAAATCCAGCTTCATCTGGTTTATTAGTTTATCTTTACTCTCAAAAATAATTTCATCCCTCAATCTTTCTAAAAAATTAATCCTTATTTTTCTCTTATATATGTCGTCTTTAAAATTTATTATAAAAGCTTCAATCCATTTTTTCGATTCTTTAAAAGTAGGATTGTCTCCTATATTTATAATAGCCGGAAGCAGTTTATTCTTACCCGCATTAATTTCGACGGTACCTAGATAAACTCCGTCTTTTGGAGTTACAAAAACCTCGCAAACATCTATATTGGCAGTAGGAAACCCCAGCTGTTTCCCCCTGCCGGCTCCTCTGACAACAATTCCTTCAACTTGCGGATTCTTTCCCAATAAATTTCTTATTTCCTTTATCTTGCCTTCAGAATAATACTTTCTTATATTGGTACTTGAAACTACCTCGCCCTTTATTTTTAGAAGAGGGACTACATTTACTTTTACATTGTAAGGCTTTAAAAATCTTTTTAAGAAAAGTACATCTCCCTTTGCTTTAAAACCAAAATGAAATTCACTTCCTACAAAAATCTCCCTGATATAAAACTTTTCTATAAGTATATTCCTGCAAAACTGCCCTGGTTCCAGCATTAAAAAATCAGAATCGAAATTGGCGGTTACAATAAAGTCAACTCCCAGACTATCAATGATTTTTATTTTTTCTTCATAAGAAATTATAAGCTTTTTGTACATCTCGCTTTTTATCACATTAAGAGGAGGCTTATTAAAGGTCAAAGCTATGCTGACACCGTTAATTTTTTTTGCTTTTTTGATACAGGCTTCGATTATTTTCCTATGCCCCAGGTGCACTCCATCAAAAAAACCGATTACTACAACCGAATTTCTATCCTTGAAATAATTTTTATCTAATTTTTCTAATTCCAGTAATTCTGACATTCTAATGTACTTGTTGCCCTGAAAAATCTCAAATTTTTTTAGATTTTATTAAACTACCCAAAAATTACAATACTTTTAGTTAAATTCAATTTCTTATTTTTAATACCGGAAACTATTCTTTCGCTTAAAATCTCGTGTAGAGCTATTGTATTTTCATTACTATCTTTTACTTTTACTAAAATTCCCTTTTTTGGAAGATTGCTCTCTCCGGTTCTATTGAACTCTATCATTTCACCACTAATCGGATGACCGTTAATTATATTGCGTTTACATCTGTCTTTTATATAAAGGCTCGGATTTTTGGCCAGTAATCTTTCAATAGATATTATATACGAACTGGATTCTAAATCGCTTTTTTCCAGATTACCTTTTAAAAACTGTTCGATGTCAATGCTGTCCTCCAGTTTGATATCATTAATTTTCACTCTTTTTAGTCCTTTTACTGAAGCTCCGCAGCCCAATAAGTCTCCAATTTCATGAGCCAGAGATCTGATATACGTACCAGAACTGCAATTTACTTTTATTTTAAGTAAATCTTTATCCAGAGAGATCAGTTCCAGATCATGAATATTTACAATTCTCGGTTTTAAATCTATATTCAATCCTTTCCTGGCAAATTTATATGATGGTTTTCCTTTATATTTTACCGAGGAATATACCGGTGGTTTCTGTTCAATTTTCCCTTTTAATTTATTTAAGATCCCGGATATTTCTGTGATACTAACATCCTTAACCTTTCTTGCGGCCAGGACTTTTCCATCAAGGTCCCATGTATCAGTAACCACACCAAGTTTTATATCTGCAATATATTCTTTGTTTAAAGATAAAAAATAATTGAATAGCTTGGTAGCTTTATTTATTAAAATAATAAGCAGGCCCTCTGCAATAGGATCCAGCGTACCGGCATGGCCAATTTTTTTTAAAAAAAAACTCTCTTTATCCGCCTTATAACATCATAAGAGGTTGAATCCGGTAACTTATTTATTAATATTATACCGTTAAAATCTTCCAGTAAATCAGATTTACAATTGATACTATCCATAATTTATATTATCTTTTACCACCTTCCTTAAATTGCTGATAACGGTTCTCAGACTTCCATTATCAGAATAAGCAGATGCCATCCGGTGACCGCCGCCATTAAAACTGCTGGCAACTTTAAATAAATCAATTTTTTTATCTGAGGTACGAAGGCTGATTTTAAAACTTTTTCTGGCAGTCTGCTTTATCAGAGCAGCAACCCTTACTTTCTCCGCACTCCGAAGGAGATTGATTGCACCATCTTGAGCAGAGAATGGCAGATCCAGCTTTTTAAAATCTTTTTCCAGAACATATGAATATATCAACCTATAGGAATCCACATATTTAATTCTCTGAAGAATCAGCTGAATTAATTTAAATCTTGCCAGAGGTTCATTTTCATATATATACTTATGAATTTGGGAAGGATACAGATTAAACTTCAACAGATCACTTATCACTTTATGGACAGCATAATTGGTATTGCTGTATTGAAATTTACCGGTATCGGTAAGTATTCCTACATAAATGCCCAGGGCTATTCCATGATTTAAAAGTTCCCGGTAATGTTTATGTATCAGCTCATATAAAATCTCGGCAGTTGCAGATTTCCCTGTATCTACAATATTCAAATTACCAAAATTAGTATTATTTTTATGATGATCTATATTTATTATATATTTTGCATTGTCTTTAAGCACTTTAAAATCCAGATTCATTCTATATTCATCCGCACAATCCAGACAAAAGCAGATATATCCTTTACCGCAGTTTTCTATTTCCTCTAAATCTCTTCTAATTTCATTTAGATAAGGGAGGAACTTATATTGATAAGGCAATTCACTGTTGCAGATCGCTACTGCATTCTTTTTTAACAGGGATATTAATTGATATAAGGCTATCTGCGAACCCAATGAATCTCCGTCCGGATAGACATGAGTGATGATTAAAAAATTATCATTGCTGTTAATGATTTCCGATGTCCGGTTATATAACTTGTTTATATCCAATCAGGTTACCTTCTTAATATCATTTATCTTTACCCAGAGTTTCCAGTATTTCCGATATTCTCATGCCGTTATCAATGGATTTATCGTATAAAAATCTTATGTTGGGTACATTTCTTAACTTTAATCTTTGCTGTAAATTTTTCTTTATAAAACCGCTGCAATTTTTTAAACCCTCTAAACTTCTATTTATTTCATTCTTTTCGCCCATAATACTGACAAAAACATCCAGCCATTTAAAATCAACAGATAATTTTGAGTCAGTCACGGTTACAAATCCTATTCTGGGATCTTTTACTTTGGTACCGATAAGAAAACTTATTTCTCTTTTCAGATCTATCTCAGCTTTTCTTATCCTATCCACCTTAAGTCACCACCACTTAGAAAATTATTTCTCTTCGTAAAACTCCAGTATGTCACCTTTACTGAGATCCTGAAAATCTTCCAGCTTTATACCGCATTCATATCCTGTTGAAACTTTTTTAACATCTTCCTTGAACCGGTGGAGAGTTGTAACTTTCCCGTTATGGATTAATTTCCCCTCTCTTATTACATCCACCAGATTACCTCTCTCAACTTCACCCTCGAGAATATAAGAACCGGCAATTATCCCAATCCTGGGGAGCTTGAATATTTCTCTGACTTCAGCTTTACCCTTATTTATTCTTTTTACTTCAGGTTCCAGTAAACCTCTAAAGGCAAGGGTGATATCATCAATCAGTTTATAGATAATATCATAAGTTCTGACTTCCACATTTTCTTTTTTTTGTAATGCTTCCGCTTTTTGAGTAGGAACTACGCCAAACCCGACTACAATTGCATTCGAAGCTGCAGCTAACAGGATGTCACTATCGGTTATAGCTCCAATGGCTTTGTGTATTATATCAATCTTTATTTTTTCTTCTTTTATATTCGTAAGTGATTTTTCTACTGCATCAAGCGATCCTTCTGAATCTGCCTTAAGAATTATTTTTAATTTTTTTATCTGACTTTCTTTTGATAATTCGGATAATCTTTCTAAAGTCAGGATTTTTCTGGAATCCTCAATTTTCATTATCTTTTTCTCATAATCTTTCCTATTTAAAAGTTCTTTGGCTACTTTTTCATTTTTAACCACAAATAATTTATCCCCGGCTTTTGGCACCAGAGAAAAACCGGTGATCTCAACCGGTTGTGATAAAACTGCTTCCTTCAGGCTTTTGCCATTTTCATCTCTTATCAACCTTACTTTTCCAAACGAATCGCCGGTAATAAAAGAATCCCCTACTTCTAATTTTCCTCTCTTTACTATAACCGTGCCCACGGGGCCTAAACCCCTGTCCAACCTTGATTCAATTATAATTCCGGTACCTTCGGAACTCGGGTTACCTCTTATTTCATTCAAATCAGCGACCAGTAGAATCATTTCCAGAAATTCATCCAGATTAATCTTTTTTTTGGCAGAAATTTCTATGCAAACAGTATCTCCTCCCCACTCTTCCGGAACCAGATTATATTCGGTGAGGCCTTTTTTTATCTTATCAGGATTTGCATTTGGCAGGTCAACCTTATTAATGGCGATAATTATAGTAACACCGGCGTCCTTTGCATGATTTATTGCCTCCACCGTCTGGGGCATAATACCGTCGTCAGCGGCAATAACGATTACGGCAATATCGGTAACCTTTGCCCCTCTGGCCCTTATAGAGGTAAACGCTTCATGTCCGGGTGTATCTATGAAAGTAATTTTCTTACTCTTGTATACAACCTGATAAGCACCTATACGCTGGGTTATCCCGCCTTCTTCATTAATTGCAACACTGGTTTCTCTGATCACATCGAGTAATGTTGTCTTTCCGTGATCCACATGCCCCATTACAGTCACAATTGGAGGTCTGGGCACAAGATCCTTTTCGGAATCCTTATAAACCTCGTCCAATTTCTCTTCAAAACCTACAATATGATATTTAAAATTATATTCCTGGGACAGATACTCTATTAAATCCTTGTTTAAGGACTGGTTTATATTAATAGCTTCACCCATATCAAACAACAGTTTTATTATTTCGTTCGAGGGAACATTTATCTTTTCCGATAATTTTTTTATGGTTATACCTTCAGAAATTTCAATTACTTTTTTTATTTCCGGTTTTTTCTTTAATTTCTTTTCCAGTTCTTTTTGTTTTTCTTTTAAGGCCTCTTCGCCCTCTACCTTCTTTCCAGGAGTAATTTTTTTCTTCTGGATTAGCTTTACCCTGAATCTTCCTTCCTTCTCCTCTTTATCCAGCTCCCTGTCAATCACGCTGCGGATGCTTGATTTTTTTTCTTCTTCCCAGTTTATCTTCGGTTTCTCTGCAGTTTTTATTTCACTGTCAGTTCTGGACTCTTCCTTTGTTTTAACCTCATTTTTTTTCTTCGCCGCTTTTTTGACAGTACTCTTATGGACAGCTTTAGCTTTAACTTCACTTTTGATACCGGCCGGAGTTTTACCTTTTAGCTCTGTTTTATTTCTTCCTTTAATCTCTTCTTTTACTTTAACTTCAGTTTTCTTCTTTGTTTTTGGCTCTGCTTTTTTCTTACTTCCATCTTTGACTTCCAGCTTCTTTTTCTCCACAGACAAACCTGTGTCTTTAAGCCGCGGCCTGGCTACAGGCCTGGTTTCTTTCTTCTCCTCTAAATGACCCTGCTGTAAGTCTTTTGATTCAGCCTTATCTTTCTTTTTAATTTTATTTTTACTTTCCTCTTTTTTTGTGTTCATAAATCCTTCAAACTACCCATTATTTGTTATTAATACTTATAATAATTTAAAAACTCTTCAATTTCTTATTATTTTCTATCTATAATTACTTGCTAATTTCCGTATCTTCTTCCTTGCTTTTCAGTCTTTCTTTTCTTGCTTCATCCAATTCTTCTTCAAATTGCTTTTCGCTCTTTATATCAATTTTCCAGCCAGTTAATTTAGCCGCCAGTCTCGCATTCTGACCTTCTCTGCCTATTGCCAAAGAAAGCTGATCGTTTGATACCACAACTAATGCAAACTTCCTATCTTCATTAAGCAGCACTTTTAAAACTTTTGCCGGGCTGAGAGAATTTTTAATAAAGGTTACAATATCATCACTATATTCCACTATATCTATTTTTTCCCCTCCCAGTTCATCAACAACCATCTTAACCCGCGAACCTTTGGGGCCTACACATGCTCCCACCGGATCTACATTTCTCTCATTTGAACTAACAGCAATTTTGGTTCTATAGCCTGCTTCCCTGGCCACACTTTTAATCTCTACAATTCCTTCGTAAATTTCGGGTACCTCTAATTCAAATAATTTTCTGATTAAACCAGTATGTGTCCTGGATACTATTACCTGAGGCCCTTTTGTTGTTTTTCTGACATCAGAAATATAGACCTTTATTCTTTCTCCGTGTTTATATCTCTCTCTTGGAACCTGTTCATATGGAGGAAGTAACGCCTCTACTTTGCCCAGATCCACTAAAGTAAATCTCGCATCACTCTGTTGAACAATGCCGGTTACCATATCTCCCGCTCTATCTTTAAATTCTTCATACATTATCTCCCGTTCTGCTTCCTTTATCCTCTGCCTTATTACCTGTTTGGCAGTCTGGGCCGCAATTCTTCCAAAATTATCCGGTGTGACTTCTACTTCATTTTTTTTGCTGCCATCTTCTGCTGCTTTATCTACACTTTCGCCTTCATCTAAAATTTTAAATACTTTTATTTCTCCGGTCTTTTCATTTATATCTACACGACAGTCGTATTCCACCTGATAATTTTTTTTATATGCTGAAACAAATGCAATCTTAAGGGCTTCTATCAATGTATCTATTTTTATGCCCTTTTCCTTTTCTAATTCTACTAATGCCTCTATTAATTTTCTGTTCAACTCCATCACCTGTCTATAATAAAATTTAAACTAAAAAAAAGTGGGTCTAGCCCACTATTTTTTATAAAAACTTCACATTAAAATTTCTTTAAAAGTATATCATAAAATAAAATAAATTCAATCGGTGCTTATATAGATTAGAAATTACTGTACAACTGTACTGAATGTCTAAGAAACTTTAGTGGAACTGACAAAAATGTAATCTACCCGGTGTAAGACCCTGCTAAAAATTTCTAAGCAATTCCTTTAAACTGGTATATCGCTTTTCAACAATATTTCTATTTACTGCCATCCCTATTGCTTTTTTGCTTCCAACTATTACCGCAAGCTCTCTGGCTCTGGTTATTGCCGTATAAAGCAAATTTCTCTGCAGCAGCATATAATGAGAAGTCAAAATGGGTATTATAACGCATTTGAATTCAGACCCCTGAGATTTATGAATAGATATGGCATAAGACAGGCTTATTTCATCCAGCTCAAAAAAACCGTAGCTAACAGTCCTGCCATCAAAATTTATCCTGATTTCCTCCGCTTCCATATCTATGCCGTTTATAAATCCTATATCCCCATTATAAATATCTTTCTCATAATTATTCTTGAGCTGTATTACTTTATCATTTAATCCATATTGCGCAGACCCTTTTATAACTTTTTGACTGTTAAAATTTACAATACCCTGAATTCTGGAATTTAGATTATTTACCCCCACAATTCCTTTATTGGTAGGAACCAGAACCTGAATATCACGGAGAGGATCATAATTGAAGCTTTCAGGAATTTTTTTGGTAAGCAGGTTCAATATAAGACACACTACTTCTTCAGGCCCGTCTTTTTCAATAAAAAAGAAGTCATTATTTTTTGGTTTACCAATATATGGAAACTGGCCATCCCGAACTTTATGGGCATTATATATTATAAGACTTTCACTCTCCTGCCTGTATATTTTTTTAAGCTCAATTACAGGAACCACACCTGAACCGATTATGTCACTTAAAACATTTCCCGGACCTACCGCAGGTAATTGATCTATATCACCTACAAAAATAATGCCGGTCCGGGGCTTTATAGCTGAAAGTAAATTTTTCATCAACATTATATCCAGCATTGAAGCTTCATCGATTATTACCATGTCTGCATCGACAGGGTTAGCCTCGTTTTTTAAAAATTTATTCAATTTCGGATTATAATTCAAAAGCCTGTGTATGGTCTTGGCTTCCCTGCCCGTAGCCTCGCACAGCCTTTTAGAGGCTCTTCCTGTTGGAGCGCCTAAAAGAACAGTTTTATTCTCCTTTTTAAAAATCTTTATTATGAAATTCAGTATGGTACTTTTTCCTGTACCAGGACTTCCGGTTATAACCAGTACTTTCTCAGATACCGCCTTTTCAATGGCTTTTATCTGAATACGATCCAGTATTATTTTTTCTTCAGCAGCCAGGTCGCTTATTAAGTGGTTTATGTTATCCTTCTTGTCCTCCTTTGACCTGTCTTCTTTACCACTTTCTAAAATAACCAGGATTTTTTTACTTACATATTTTTCGGCATTATAGATACTTGAAAGGTATATTTTGTTAATGTCATCTCTGACAATATTTATTTTTTTTTCTCTTTCCAGTTCGCTTAAAGCACCGTTAATCTTTCCCATTTCTACGCACAGGAAACTTTCTGCTATTTCCAAAAATTCTTCATACGGGTAGTAGCAATGTCCTTCATCTTCTGCCCCTTTCAATAAATAAATTATTCCCGCTTTTACCCTGAAAAGTGAATCTTTTGCAATGCCTGTCATCAGTGCAATTTTATCGGCAGTTTTAAAACCTATTCCAAATATATCCTCAGACAGTCTGTAAGGATTTGTCTTTATAACACTTATGGAATTATCACCGTAATTATTATAAATTTTCATGGCATAAGTGCTGCTTATTCCATGAGATTGCAGAAAAATCATGACTTCTCTTATGTTCTTATGCATTTTCCAGTATTTTAAGATCAAATCTATTCTTTTTCTGCCGATGCCTTCTATCTCATTTAATCTTTTTGGCTCCTCATCCAGTATCCTTAAGGTTTCGAGCTTAAAATGAGAGACTATTCTATTTGCCATTACCGGTCCTATGCCTTTTATAAAACCTGAGCTTAAATAATTCTTGATACCGGTAACAGTAGCTGGTTCAGTTGTCTTAATGTTCCCAATTTCAAACTGCTGTCCATAATTTTTATTTATGACCCATCTTCCAGTTATTTCCAGTTTTTCACCACATTGAAGTTCAAAGGCATTTCCTACAATGGTTACCAGATTATTATCATTAAGTCTTACTTTTCCAACCATAAAGCCGGTCTCGGAATTTTTAAAAACGATTTTTTCTAAAATTCCCTCGATTTTGCTTTCCTGATTATTCATTTTGGGGTGACTTAAGGTTATTTGCAGTATTTAATTTCTTTATAAATCCCGGAATCGAATCCAGGGGCAGCTCCATCTTCTTACCATCTTTCCTGTATTCAACATCGATTAACTTGCTATCCAGAAATTTCCTGCCCAGAATAAATCTAATAGGTATTCCTATTAAATCCGAATCTTTGAATTTTATCCCTGCATTTACATCTCTATCATCATAAAGAACTTCCACATTTAATCGGGTTAAAGTCTTATATACCAGTTCCCCTGCTTTTAAAAACTGCTCATTTTTTCCAGTGGTAACAATAAGATCGATAGTAAATGGAGCTATAGAAACAGGCCATATTATTCCTTTACTGTCATGCAGTTGTTCTATTGCCGCTGCCATCATCCTGGTAATCCCTATTCCGTAACAGCCCATAATTAAAGATTTTAGTTTTCCATCTATATCCAGAAACCTGGCATCCAGCCTGTCACTGTATTTACTGCCCAGTTTGAAAATATGTCCAATCTCAATTCCTTTTTCGAATTTGAGCTCTTTTCCGCAATTAATACAGCTGTCACCGCCGGTTTCGGGTGCAGACTCTGACATCTCGAAATTTGCCGAATACCCACATTCCGGACAAAAAACCAATTTATCTTCACCGTTTTCAGCAAGTATTATGAATTCATGGGAAGAGCTTCCGCCAATCAGACCTGTATCGGCCTCCACCACTTTGTACTGGAGACCAATTCTTTCCAGTATCCTGCAATATGCGTTATGCATCTTTTTGTAAATAACCTCCAGATCATCATCGTTCCTGCAAAAACTATAAGCATCTTTCATGATAAATTCCCTGGCCCTGAGCAATCCATATCTTGGCCTTATTTCATCTCTAAACTTAACCTGGATTTGATACAGATTAAGAGGTAAATCTTTATATGATTTCAAATCTAAATATGCCAGATAGGTTATTAACTCCTCATGGGTAGGTCCCAGACAAAAATCCCTCTTGTTCCTATCCTTCAACCTGAACATTTCCGGACCATACTCTCTCCACCTCCCCGTTTTTTCCCATAAATCAGACGGCTGCATAACCGGTAAAAACAGTTCAATAGCACCGGCATTATTCATTTCCTGTCTGACTATCTCTTCAATCTTCCTTAATACTTTGAGTCCCAGCGGTAGAAAAGAATAAATACCGGATGCAATTTTTCTTATAAGTCCGGCTCTCAATGCCAGGGAATGACTTGATATCTCTGCTTCACTCGGTTCTTCCTTTAGAGTTGGAATAAAAAATTGAGAAAATTTCAATTTAGGCTCCCTTTTATTTATTTAAATTAATCTTTTTAAGCTCTTTTTAAACTCTTCTGTCGCAATTTTTTTATCTACTCTTTTTATTACTTTACCCTTTAAAAAGATAGCTGCTTTTTCTCTCCCGAAGGCTATTCCCAGATCTGAGTCTTTTGCTTCTCCCGGACCATTGACAATACAACCCATTATAGCCAGCTTTAAATTCTTTCCAATGCCTGCGGTTAGCTTTTCAATTTCATATACAATTTGCTGAAAATCATCTGCTGCCCTTCCACAGGTAGGACAGGAAATAACATCCACTCCAACTTTTCTTAAATTCAAGCTATTAAGAATTATATATGCAGCTTTTACCTCATCCGTTGATTTTCCGGTAAGTGAAACTCTTATAGTGTCTCCTATTCCTCTGGATAACAAAATACCAATGCCCACCGACGACTTTATACTACCCCTGAACGGAGGTCCCGCCTCGGTTACACCCAGATGCAGAGGATAATCAACTTTATCCGATATTGCTTCATATACATTTATAGTATCCAAAACCGATGATGCTTTCGCTGATATTTTGAAATTATAAAATTTCAATTTTTCTAAAAGTCTAACATTTTCTAACGCGCTTTCAACCATTGAGCTGACCACATTACCCTTATTTTTTTTAAGTATTTTTTTATCTATAGAACCTGAATTGATGCCAATCCTTATTGCGACTTTTTTTCTTTTAGCTTTTTCAATAATTTTCGAAACCCGGCTGTGCTCCCCTATATTACCCGGATTTATCCTTATACCGTTAACTCCGATATCCATACATTCCAGAGCCAGCCGGTAATCAAATTGAATATCTGCTACCACCGGAACCGTAAAAATTCCTTCACTGATTAATTTTTTAAGATAATCTACAGATTTCTTCTCAGGTATTGCTATTCTTATAAGTTCACAGCCACTTCCGACCAGTTCTTTTATTTCAGCTCTGATACCGTCAGGATTCTCCAGTTTGCTTTTGGTCATAGACTGAACGATAATAGGGTTATCACCCCCTATTTTTAATTTTCCTACCTGCATGACCCTTGTTTTTTTTCTTATTATCTGCATTTTTAATAATTATTTATTCAACTATTACATATTTCTGATATCGAAAGGATTTATTATATCAAAAACAAAACCAATTATTAGTATGGAAACAAGAATGAATATTCCTATAAAATTAAGTGTCTCCATAACTTTCCTGGGAACAGGTTTTTTCCTTATGGTCTCTACTATAATAAGTACGATATTACCTCCATCCAGAGGAAAGATTGGAATCAAGTTTCCGAAACCCATTAAGAGAGAAACCAGTGCAATAAAAAAAATAAAATTCTGCGTACCCATAGATGCCGATTGCTGGAATATATTTACTATTCCAACCGGTGAAACCGGCCTGGCTTCACTAAAAGGTATTTTACCCGAAAGCAGCATTCCAAATAACTTTATATAAGTAATACTTATATCCCATGTTACCCTGAAGCTTTCTTTTACAATTTCAAAAAAACCTAATTTTTCTTTAACATATTGAGGGCCTATTCCCAAATATCCCTGGCCTTCCACCTTATCCAGTTTTACTACGAGCTTTATTTCCTCTCCGTCACGGACAACAGTATAGGTTACTTCCCCGGAAGGATATTTTTTTGTCAGAGAAGAAAAATCATCCCAGCTCTCAATTTTTTGATCATTCAGGGCAATAACTTTGTCACCTACTTCAAAACCACCTGTATCGGCCGGAGTTTCAGGCTGAATGTAATCGATTATTGTAGTAGGAACCAGTACTCCCATACTCAAAAAAATTCCTATGAGTATCACAGCAAAAATTATGTTAAAACCTACGCCGCCAATCGAGACCAGTAATTTTTTATAAAAAGGCTTATTCTGAAACGCTTTATCTTTCAAATGAGGAGGTACGGATTCATTTCTATCCATACCCAGCAGTTTATTATAACCTCCAACCGGTATGGCGCTTATGCCATAAGTAGTGCCTTTTCTGTCTTTAAATTTAAAAAGCTTCGGGCCAAAACCAATAAAAAATTCCTCAACATGTATTCCGCTTAATTTGGCCATTAAAAAGTGCCCGAACTCATGGACCAATACTATCAGAGATAATCCGATTATTGCCAGAATATACTGGAGAATGGTAGTTATAACTTGCATCTGAAATCACAACCTGCCAAATCTTCTATTTCTCAGCTGATAATAATAAATAGCTTTTAAGAAGTTTTTCTTTCTGAAGTCCGGCCATAGCGTTTTCACAAAATAAAATTCGCAGTATGCGATTTGCCACAGCAGGAAATTACTTACTCTGTATTCACCACTGGTTCTGATTAAAAAATCAGGATCGGGACAGTCTCTAGTAAATAAATAATCTGAAAAATTTTTCTCATCCAGTTCCTCAATATCAATATCATTTCTGCTGGCTGCTTTATATATCCTTTTGACTGCATCTATAATTTCCTGTCTGGAACCGTAGTTAAAAGCAATATTGAAAAATAGCTTATCATTATTTTCAGTCTTTTTTTCTGCATTTTCAAAAGCCTTAAGTATTTCGAAAGGTATTTCTTTTCTATCACCAATTAATTTTACTCTTACTCCGTTTTTATCCAGATTTTCCAGTTCTTCTTTTAAAGATTCCAAAAAAAGATTTAATAAAAAATTTACCTCATCCTTTGGTCTTTGCCAGTTCTCACTGGAAAATGAATATACGGTTAAGAATTTTATCCCCAATTCTATACATATGGTTATAATATTCCTTAGAGCTTCCACGCCAGCTCTGTGGCCGGCAGACCGCGGTAATTTTCTTTTTACGGCCCATCTGCCGTTTCCATCCATAATGATAGCCACGTGTTCTGGAATATTATTTTTTTTTAGTTCTTTTACGGCCGGAACTCTTATAGAAGAGAAAATAGAAGAAAATAAGCTCAAAATATTTCCTACCTACACTTCCATAATTTCTTTTTCTTTCTGGGCTAAAGAATCATTAATCTTTTCTATAAATTCATCAGTGATTTTCTGAACTTCTTCCTGAGAATTTATCAGATCATCTTCGGTTATTTTACTTTCATTTTCCAGCTTTTTGAATTCGTCATTTATCTCTCTTCTGATATTTCTGATGGCTATTCTCCCATCTTCTACAATCTTCTTAACTAATTTGACCAATTCTCTTCTTCTTTCTTCATTTAAAGGAGGTATATTAAGCCGGATAACTTTCCCATCATTTGATGGATTAATACCCAGATCAGATTTAGATATCTGAGTTTCGATCTCTCTTAAAAACTTTGGTTCGTAAGGTGAAATCAGAATAACTCTCGGTTCAGGTATGCTCACATTGGACATATGTTTTAATAGAGTCTTGCTGCCATAATAATCAATATAAATATTATCGAGTAACGATACGGATGCTCTCCCTGTTCTGATAGTATTAAATTCATGCTGGGTTCTTTCCAGAGATTGATTCATTCTTTTTTTTGTATCAATCAGCAATGCATCTTTCATTTCTTACTCCTTTGTAACTAAAGTACCAATTTTTTTACCCATTATGACTCCTTTTATATTACCCGGCTTTGTGATATCGAAGACTATAATAGGTAAATTATTTTCCATACATAAAGAAGTAGCTGTGGAATCCAGAACTTTAAGATTTTTTCTTAATACATCCAGGAAAGTTAATTTAACGAACTTCTTAGCATCTTTAAATTTCAGAGGATCTTTATCGTATACACCGTCTACTTTTGTAGCTTTAAATATTATTTCTGCTTCTATTTCCAGCGCTCTTAATGCAGCAGCAGTATCGGTTGTAAAATATGGATTGCCGGTTCCGCCGGCAAATATTACTACTCTCTTTTTCTCAAGGTGTCTTACTGCCCTTCTCCTGATGAAAGGTTCGGCAATTTCCTGCATTGATATTGCAGTTTGAACCCTGGTAATTATTCCCATTCTTTCCAATGCATTCTGAAGTCCCAGGGCATTCATAATAGTTGCCAGTATTCCGATATAATCGGCAGTAGTCCTATCCATGCCATTTGTACTGGCAGAAACACCTCTCCAGAAATTCCCTCCGCCAATTACTACCGCAACCTCCACTCCCAGCTCTACCACTTCCTTTATCTGACTGGATATATTATTGGTGACCCGGGGATCTATTCCGTAATCCAGGTCGCCTAATAATGCTTCACCGCTGATCTTAAGTAAAACCCTGCTGTATTTTAATTTTTCCATATCTTTTATTTATTGCCTTGCGGGCAAAAAATATTCAAAAGTGCTTTTTATCTCTCTTCGCCAAGGACGTATCTTGTAAACCTCTTAATTACTATATTCTCACCTATTTTTGCTATATTCTGTTTTACTAAGTCTCCTATCTTTATATCATTATCTTTTACAAATGGCTGTTCCAGAAGACAGTTTTCCTCATAATATTTTTTAAGCTTACCTTTGGCAATCTGATCCAAAATTTTCTCAGGTTTTCCTTCATTTATGGCTTGCTTCCTGTAAAGTTCCTTCTCTTTATCCAGCACCTCGCCAGGCACGTCTTCTTTGGAAACGTATAAGGGTGCTGCTGCTGCAATATGCAGTACAATATCATGCACTAAATTTTTAAACATCTCATTTCTGGCTACAAAATCGGTTTCACAATTAACTTCAACCAGTACTCCAACCTTGGATCCCAAATGTATATAGCTGCTGATCAGACCTTCCTTCGTAGCTCTTGAAGCTTTCCTGGAAGCCTGTGCCAGTCCTTTTTCCTTTAATATCTCTTCTGCTTTCTTTATATCTCCTTTACCCTCAACCAGAGCTTTTTTACAATCCATCATTCCGGCGCTGCTTTTTTTCCGTAATTCCTTAACCAATTCTGCTTTAATTTCCATTGTTCCTCCCTATAATCTCTAAATCTCTAAACCCATACATCATCTCCCGGTGAATCTTCTAATTTATCTTCGGTTTTTTCTTCTTCCAACTCCTTTGCTTCTTCTTCCTCCGGGCTTTCTTCAAGCTTAACCTTCTCTTCCTTACCTTTTTTTATGGCTTCACATATCACACTGGTTATCAGGCTGCAGGAACGAATAGCATCATCGTTACCAGGGATAACAAAATCAATAAGGTCAGGATCACAATTTGTATCCGTTATGGCTACGATAGGTATCCCCAGTTTCCTTGCTTCCTTTATAGCAATCATTTCTTTGTTAGGATCAATAGCATAAAGGACATCGGGAAGTTTTTTCATATTTCTTATACCCCCTATATTAAGGAGAAGCTTTTCATATTCTTTTCTTATCCCCAGGACTTCCTTTTTGGGTAACTTTTCAAAAATACCCGATTTTTCCATATCTTCTATTTCATCAATTCTTTTTGTTCTCTTAGTTATGGTTTCAAAATTAGTAAGAGTGCCTCCCAGCCACCTGTTTTTAACATAAGGCATTCCACATTCCCTGGCATAAGATTCTATTATATCCTGGGTCTGCTTCTTGGTACCCACAAACAATATGACTCCGCCTTCACTGGCAACTTTTTTTACATATTCATACGCCTCAATCAAGAGCCTCTGGGTTTCCTGAAGATCAATTATATATATACCATTTTTATCTGTGTATATATATTTTTTCATCTTGGGATTCCATTTCTTGGTCTGATGACCAAAATGAACCCCTACCTCCAGAAGCTGCTTCATAGTTACAATACTCAAAATAATACCTCCTTGTTTTTATGGTTTTTCCTCCACCACTTTAACCGCCGTATTTGTTCACCATAATGCCTCAAGTGGTGTGTGTGATTTCAACGTTCAAGTCTAGCATAATACCTATATTTCATCAAATAATCAATAATAAATTGTCATATTATTAAGGTAAAAATACTATTTTTATCTTTATTTTACTTCTGCTCTGGGGTGAAATTTCTTATAGTCTTTTTTTAACTTTTTAACATTCAAATGTGAGTATATTTGCGTGGTAGATATGTTTTCATGGCCCAAAAGTTCCTGGATCTCCCTTATCCCCGCTCCTTCCTGAAGCAGGTGAGTGGCAAAACTGTGCCTGATGCTGTGAGGGGTGATATTCTTATCAATAACTGCTTTTTTTACATATTTTTTGACTATGGTTCTCATACTGCGCGAGGATAACCTTTTCCCAAATTTATTTAAAAATAAATGTTTATCCCTTATATATCTATCTTCCCCCGGACAAACCAATTTACTTCTTATTTCAAGATATTTTTTTATCCAGGATACTGCCGCCTGATTCAGGTAAACAAATCTCTGTTTTCTACCCTTACCGGTTACCACTACTTCACTATTTTGAAGATCAATATCCCCGGTTTTTAAACCCTCCACTTCACTTATCCTGGCTCCTGTGGAATAAAGCAGCTCAAGTATAGCCCTGTCTCTAATTTCTAAATCGTTCTCAGGTTTAAAACTGTCAAATAGCTTTTCAGTTTCATTTACGGACATAAAAGAGTAGAATCGGTGACGTTTTCGCGGAACATTTATGGCCTGGGTCAGCTGGAAGTCAATATAATCATTTCTTTCAAGAAATCTAAAGAAGTTTATAAGAGAAGAATACTTTCTAATAATAGTTCTATTTGAATAGTGGTAGTTATCTAAAGATTTTAAAAAATCCCTGAAAATATTTAAATTTAGCCCGGCAGTTTCAGTAATATTTTTACTTTTTAAAAAATCCAAAAACTGTATGATATCTTTTTGATATGAATTTATAGAATTTAGAGATAAATTTTTTTCATACTTCAGGTACCTTATATATAGTTCCAAACAATTAAATAAATCCATATTTATACATATTTATATATAGTCACTCTCGATATCCTTCATCTTTCTTTTTATAATCTCCCTGATATCCTTTACTTCACTTATTCCGGGAGATTTTTCATCTTTCCCTTTTTTTAATGGATCGTAATCATAAGTTTTTGCTTCATTTAAAAAAGTTTTTAGCTTGCCTATCATATCAATAATTAAATATCTTATTCTGTCGGATCTATAATCAACTTTTAAATTTTTTATGGACAAATTATCAAGTATGCCATCAAACTTATAATTGACGTCCTTCAGGATAATATTAACTTTCTCCGCCTTAAGTTTCTTTTCCGCATTCATTTCATCCAGGATCTGTTTTAAGTCTTTTTTAATGATATTATCATACTCATATAATGCATGCCCCAGGGGGCTTTTAGGCTTTTCGATTTTTTTTCTTCCTAATAATGCCATTTTCTATATTCTCTGCCTGTTTCTAATTAAAAAATATATTATTATTCTAATACAAAATTTAAAATAATCTACTATATTTATTAAAACTATCTTCCTTGATCAACTGCTTTATTTCAAGGGAGGTCAATATGCTTAAGACTTCTTTAACTTCCATTTTTGAGTATTTCACTATTTCTTCCACACTTTTTGCTTTGTATCCGATAAACTCATATATCTTGAGCTCATCACCCTGAATCTCAGTATTATGCCTGTTATTTACTTTCCGGCTGCTGGGATAGTCATGGTCACTGCATAATTTTAAATTTCCTTTATAATACTCGTAAAATTCCTCCAGTATGTCATCAATGCTCTCTACGAGCTTAGCACCACTTTTAATCAGTTTATGACAGCCTCTGCTCATCGGATTAAAAATATTACCCGGAACTGCGAATACTTCTCTGTTCTGCTTCAGTGCTATTTCGCATGTTATTACTGCTCCGCTTTTTTCTCCTGCTTCTACCACTACAACTCCCCTGCAAAGTCCGCTGATTATTCTGTTCCTGATCGGAAAATTACTTTTAAGCGGCGGAGTTTTCGGAAAAAATTCGGTTATTATACTGCCATTTAAAAGTATTTCCTCATATAAAAATTTATTTTCAGGAGGATAAACGATATCAATACCACAGCCCAGAACCCCGATGCTTCCTCCTTTTCCTTTCAGCGCTGCCTTATGTGCACAACTATCAATTCCTACCGCCAGGCCGCTTACAACCGTTATTCCAATCTCCGATAAATTCCTGCTTATATACCCGGCCGCTTCTCGACCGTAAGCGGTACATTTCCTGCTGCCGACAATAGCAACGCTAAATTTTGCTTCTTTTATTTTATTGCCTTTAAAAAATAATAAAGGAGGAGGTGAATATATCTGTCTTAATATATCCGGATAGCTATCGTCGCTGATGTCAAGCAAATCTACTTCATTTTTCAAAATAAAATCAGCTATTTTCCGGTAATTGCTCTCCTCGACGCTGATATGATTATTATTTTTTTTACTTGTTCCATAATTCAGCTTTAAATTTTCGTATTTTAAAAAGTAATCCAGAGTTTTATTTATGTCACCGTTATTTTGCCTGTATTTATCTATAAATTTTACCGGTTTGACTTTTTTATCAACCAGTGCATATAATATTTTTTCTCTATTGCTGACCTTCATAATCAAAAAATGCTTTCCGGACTATAATTATAACCAACCCTGTAATGAACAGCTTCGATAATATGATTTTCCTTAATAGTGTCACTTTCTTCCAGATCAGCTATAGTTCTGGAGACTTTTAAGATACTGACTGTTCCTCTGGCTGTTAGATTGTATTTTCCTGAAATTGTATATATCAGGTCCCTTATTTTTTTATCATTTTTTAACCATTCATTAATAATATTTATCCCAATTTCAGAATTGTAACTGATTCTTTTGCCTTTAAATCTCTCATTTTGAATATATAGACATTTCTCAATACGGTTTTTTATCTTATTTGAACTTTCACCACATTCAGTCTTTATGAAGCTACTTTCCGGAAGTCTGGCAACAGTGACTCTCATATCAATTCTATCCATAACCGGGCCTGACATTTTCTTCCAGAATTTTTGTATCTCCCTCTGGCTGCAAATGCATTTTCTGCTTTCGTCTCCGAAATATCCGCAATAACAGGGGTTAGTAGCCACTATTAACATAAAATTGCAGGGAAAGCTGTAAGAAAGATGACTTCTGGTAATAACCACTTCCTTATTTTCCAGAGGCTGCCTCAAATCCTCTATAAAATTTTTAGGAAACTGCGAGAATTCATCCAGAAACAGCAAACCCTTGTGAGCAAGACTGATTTCACCGGGTCTTGGATTGATACCTCCTCCGATAAGCCCCGCTCTGCTTATGGTGTGGTGAGGATTTCTAAAAGGCCTTTCCTGTATTAAGTAATTAACATACTTTTCATATAAACTATAAACTTTTGTAACCTCGATACATTCCTCCAGGTTTAAGTCCGGCATTATAGTAACAGCTCTCTGAGCCAGCATAGTCTTGCCGCTCCCTGGAGGGCCTATAAATATGATATTATGTCTGCCGCTTACGGCTATCTCCAGTGCCCTCTTTGCTTTAAGCTGCCCTTTTACATCTTCAAAATCAAAATTATAATGACTGTTTCTGTTTGAAACACTCTCATCTTTATCTTTACATATAAATTTCTCCATCTTTTCTCCGCCGGCAAGTGCCTCTACAGCTTCAGACAGACTTTTGCATGCAACGATCTTAAGACTGGAAATAAAAGAAGCCTGATTGGCAATTTCATACGGCACGAAAAAAAATTTTTTACCTATACTTTGTGCTTGCTCGGCCATGGAAATTAAACCTTTTACCGGATTTACGCTTCCATCCAGTGACAATTCTCCTACAAAACAGGACTCTCCGGATATATCGCATTTAATCTGACCGCTGGCTGCAAGAATCGAAAGCGCTATAGGCAGGTCATAAAAAGAGCCATCTTTTTTTATATCTGCCGGTGATAGATTTACGATTATTTTCTTAACCGGGAAATCAAATCCACTGTTAATGACTGCCGATCTTACTCTCTGCCTTGATTCACTTACGGCTTTACCCGGCAGTCCCACGATTATGAATTCAGGGAGGCCTCTTGATAGGTGAACTTCTACAGATACTCTTATGGCATCAATTCCAATTAGTGTGAAACTGTCCAGTTTGAAGAACATAAAACAATTATATATATAATTGCACATATAGTCAATTACATATAATATTTAGAGAATAGAGGGGATTATCCTTATATCGATAGTTTAAAAAAAAACCTCTTGCGGCAGCCGCGGTAAGTTTGGCAATACTTTAAAAATCAGTCGAATTTAAAACTTTTTCTGTTAGTGATCTTAATACAGGCATCTACAATTCCGGGGTCATATAATTTACCTTTATTTTTTCTGATTTCTTCAATTGCCGCATTCAGACCCAGGGCGGGACGGTATGGTCTGTGAGATGACATAGCTTCTACTACATCAGACACAGTTAATATTTTTGCTTCAATCATTATGTCTTTACCCTTTAAACCATTGGGATATCCTGAACCATCTAGCTTTTCATGATGTTGGAGTATAATATCCACAATAGGTAGGGGAAATTTTATATTTTTTAACATATTATAACTTAACTGAGGATGAGTTTTTATCATATCAAACTCAATATCAGTCAATTTCCCGGCTTTTGACAGAATTGAAGCAGGTATGTTCACTTTTCCTATATCGTGAATTAGTGCTGATACTCTTATAGCTTCTATTCTATTCTCTTCTAAGTTTAGCTCCTTTGCTATAGTCGTGGCTAACTTACATACCCTTTGCTGATGACCATAAGTATAAGGATCTTTTGTTTCTACTATTGCTGCCAGAGTATTTATAGCACCATTAAGGGTCTCTTCAAGTCTCTCTCTGCTATTGATTAGCTCTTCTTCTGCTCTTTTCCGTTCAGTTATATCCATCATAGTCCCCATAAACTTATAGGGTTTATTTGATTCATCATAAAAAGGTTTAGCTTTTATACCAACAAAAATTTCTTGCTTATCTCCTAATAACATCTTGTGTTCTATATCTACTAGCTTTTTATTTTTTAATGCATCATTTATAGCTTCCAGTGCAAATTCTTTATCATCCGGATGGAATAAATTTATAATGGTATTAAAATTTCTATCAAATATTTTAGGATTAATCTTTAGAATTCTATAAACTTCATCCGACATAGATATCTCATTAGTTACTAAATTCCAATTAAAAGATCCTATATGAGCAATACTCTGTGCTTCTTTGAGATTTCTTTCACTTTTAACTATTTCTTCTTCTGTTTTTTTTCGTTCTGTTATATCTGTACCAATTCCCATTATATACTTTAATTTCCCATTTTTCTTTATAGGAGTTGATATAACATCTAAATACCTGGTTTTTCCATCTTTAGTTAGAAATAATGTAGAGTAATAGTAAACTCTTTTTTTAGATATTTCTTTAAGAATTTCATCACTTTTTTTGCGCATTTCTTTTTCCCACCATGGATAAGGTGGTTTTTTGCCAACCATACTACTTAATTTATAACCTATCAATTTTTCAAATGCAGGGTTCATATACCTCAGAGAATAATCTGCATTCAAGACCATAATAGGAGTGGGAGAATTCTTCATCAGACTAGAAGCGAACTCTTCACTTATTTTTAATAATTCTTCTGCTTGTTTCTGCCTGGTTCTATCATCAAATACAGACACTATTTCACCTGAAGGCAGTTTATAGATATAATTACGCCTCCAACCGGAAATCCTATTATCCCTGTAAAAAGATATGGGGTGTTCTTCAGGCTTACCGGTTTTGTAGACCCTTTTAAAAACATCAAAAACTCCAAAATTCTTTATTTCTGGAAACAATTTCAAAATACTTTTTCCTATAACATCCTTTTTTTTAATTTTATCAATTCTTTCTCCAGCTCTGTTAATATCTTTGAAAATGAAATCATTCCCATCATCTCTAACTTCATAGACTGCTACACCACTACTTATATGTTCAAATAATTCTTTAAATCTATTTTCACTTGTCTTTATTTCTTCAAATATAAATCTTAGATTATCTTCTGTTTGCTTTCTATTAATTGCGATAGCCAGCTGCCCCGAAATAGCACTAATTCTTTCCAGATCAAAACTTTCAAAAGGTTTTCTTCCGGAAATATCCATCAGCCCTAAAACCTTACCTCCCGTAACAAGCGGAACGATCATAACCGACTTTATACTTAAAATTTTATAAATCTCCGGTATAAGTTTTTTAATTATTGCTCTCATTACTTTCCGATTCTCGGGTATGGTCTCCGCAAATTCCCCCAGCAGCTCTTTTATTTTGATATTGTCATTTATAACTTGAGGTTTTTTTCCTTTAAGTATTTTATAATAATGACTTTTTTCCCCAAGAAGAATTTTTACCGTGGTTATTTTTACTCTGATCAAACTTTCTATGCTTTTTTTTACAACTGACGGAAGATTAAGTTTTTGCATTATCAGATACTTTCTATCTTCGCTGAGAAGGTACACCGTTGCCCCGAAGCTTGAAAAAAACTTTCTGGTTTTTATGGATACAAGTTCAATTATTTTATTTAAACTATCACCACGGTTCACAGCAATATTTACAGAATTAATAAGTTCAAAATCTTCCAATTTCTGCCGCATTTTATCATTATCCATTTTACTTTCCATAACTTCTTTTATCATTGTTATAGCCTATTTTTTAAAATAATCTATAAAATATTTATATTCTTTCATTGCTACTTATATTATAGCAATGTAATAATGCTTCTACTAGCTATAATATTATACTTTAGGCCTTTTTTCACGTCATATAAGCCGGGCCTTCAGATTAACTTTTCAAAAGGCATTCTCTATATGTTCGATCTTCAGGTCTTTGCTACCTTTTAAAGGACTTAATGAGGTTATCGCTTGCAGTGTACTTTCTTTTATTGCTATCTCTTCAATAAGACTTCTACTTATGATTATAGAAATAACATTAAAGCCGGGACTATATACCGAAAGTTTATTACTCGCGATATATAAACTGGCTACTTTTTTTATCCTGGCCATTTTTAATCTATTCACAGCTTCCAGCGGGTCTCCATATTCCAGATTGGTCCTGGTTTTAACCTCCGCAAAAATTAAATTTCTACCCTTTCTAGCAATTATATCTATTTCGCCGTATCTACTCCTATAATTTTTTTCCAAAACAAAATATCCTTCTTCTTCCAGGTATTTTTGGGCAATAAATTCCCCTGCTTTCCCTATGATTTTTTTATTAAGACTGCTAACTTAAAACACCTCTGAAAGATACTCTATGAATAAATGTCGGCCCATATTTTTGAAGGGATTTTAAATGCTTCCTGGTGCCGTAACCCTTATTATGTTCAAATCCATATTCGGGATAATACCTGGAGAACTTAAACATTATCTGATCTCTAATCACCTTAGCAATTATTGAAGCGGCAGC
Source organism: Candidatus Hydromicrobium sp. (assembly GCA_036514675.1). Lineage (GTDB taxonomy): Bacteria > Actinomycetota > Humimicrobiia > Humimicrobiales > Humimicrobiaceae > Hydromicrobium. The sequence continues at coordinate 23,569 of DATBWS010000003.1, read as the reverse complement.
AACAGAGACACTGAGACCATCACCATTAACAATAGGTAAATATTTGATACCCAAATCCGTACTGATATAATCAGACAAAATAATATCCGGTTTTATTTTTAAGGCGCCAATTGCTTTTTTAAATGCAAGTGCATTCGCTTTGGTTATTGACAGTTTATCGATTTCATCAGGAGGGATTTTTGCTATTGACCAGCACAGGCAGCTTCTAATTACTTTTTTAAAAATATATTTCCTTTTATCTGCAGTCAGCTTCTTGGAGTCATTTATATCTTCTATTATTAGCTTTTTCTTGTCCAGGATAACAGCTACAGCAACCAGAGGACCGGCCAGTGATCCTCTTCCCACTTCATCAACTCCGGCTATTCTTTCATAACCTGCAATATACAGATCATCTTCGTAATTGCATAAATCCATCAATCTTTTTATTTCTTTGAACTCCATAGTGCTAAAAAAATTACCACCTGGACGGAGGCCAGTAAACTATGACAAATTCTCCGAATATATCATCTTCCGAAATTGTTCCAAAAAATCTGCTGTCAAAACTATTATTTCTGTTATCCCCCATTACAAATACTTCATTTTCACCAACAGTTACGGTCTGGTTTATATAAAAAATATTTTGATCGGCCGGCAGATAATTTTCAACAATTTTTTCACCATTTACAAAAATCTCACCTTCGCTGGTTAGAGTAATTTCATCCCCCTCTACAGCAATCACTCTTTTAACAAGATCCTTTTTTTCTATCGGAGAATGAAATGCTATGATATCTCCTCTTTCAACACGGCCAAATTTATATGCCAGCTTGTTAATTATTACTTTATCTCCTACTTCCAATATTGGTTCCATTGAGGGTGTAGGAACAATAAAAGGTTCAAATATAAAAATTCTAATTAAAGTGGCTGATATTACTGCGGCCAAAATAATAACAGTGTATACCAAAAATTCTTTAATAATTTTTCTTTTTCTGGTATTAACCTGTTTATTTTCAAGAGGCATTAATGTAAAAACCAAATGTTTGTCAATTTATTTAAACTTAATTTTTGATTTTTTACCGATTGTATCCCTGAGGTAATATAGTTTAGCTCTTCTTACCAGGCCTTCGCCGATTCTTTCGATAGACTGAATTACAGGTGAATTTAGAAGAAATGTCCTTTCAACGCCTACATTATTAAAAGAGATCTTTCTTACTGTAAATGTCTTATTGATTCCAGAGCCTTTAATCCCTATTACGATTCCTTCAAAGATCTGAATTCTGTCCTTATTCTCTTCACTAATTTTTATCTTAACTTTTATTTTGTCCCCCGGACTAAATTCAGGTATATCAGTCTTTATATATTTACTTTGTATCTTATCCAGTTTATTCATTTTATTCTCCAGCCTGTCTCTTTTTCATTCTAATTAGAACCAAACAAATATAATTAATTTAACTGTCTTTGTCAAATAAATCCGGTCTCCTTGTTCTGGTCATTTCCATTGACTTTTCTTTTCTCCATTTCTCTATATCTTTATGGTTTCCGCTCAAAAGAATTTCAGGAACAGCCATTCCTTTAAAAACCGGTGGCCTTGTATACTGGGGATAATCAAGCAGATTTTTTTCAAAAGATTCCGATTTTAAAGATTCTTCTTTCCCCACTACACCCGGTAACAATCTTATTGCCCCGTCTACTATAACCATTGCCGGGATTTCTCCGCCGGAGAGTACATAATCGCCTATAGAGATCTCAAAATCTACCAGATGCTCCATTACTCTTTCGTCAATCCCCTCATACCTTCCGCAGATAAGTATTATATTTTCAAGACCTGACATATATTTTAACCTATTCTGATTCAACTTTTCTCCGCTGGGAGAAAGCAGTACTACTTTTTGTCTTTCCTTATTTTTAATTTTATTCCTTTTTTTAATAAAAGTAATGGCGTTGTCTATTGGCTCCGGCATTAATACCATGCCCGGTCCTCCGCCGTAAGGTCTATCGTCAACCTTACCCTGTTTATAGTCAGAAAAATCTCTTAAATTATAGATATTCAGCCGGCAGATATTTTTTTTAAAAGCTTCCTTTATAATCCCAAATTCAATGAAATTATCAAATATTTTTGGGAAAATGGTTATAATATCTATTTTTAGCATTTTCCAAATGAAAGACTTTAAAAATGAAAAAATAATAATTTTAGATGTATTCCGGAATTTTTTTTAATATTATCTTCTTGTTTTTTAAATCTATTCTATCGATATAATTTTCAATAATAGGAATATAAAAAATATTGCCGGCCATGCATTCTATATTCAAATCCCTGTTCTCTATTCTAACATTTAAATTATCATTGGCAGTAGATCTTTCCACATTTATTACTTTGCCAACAAAGATATCGCCTTTTGTATAAACCGCACAGCCTATTATATCATCTATCCAGTATTGGTTTTCTTCCAGCACGGGGCCGTCTTTTATGCTGCGGTAGACACTTATGCCTTTTAAATCCTCGGCATCGCTTCTACTGTCTACACCTTTAAATTTGATTATCAAAGTTTGAGGCTTTTCTGTTTTCTTCCACCTGATATTTTCGACTTCTGCTTTTTGTATACATTTTTCGTCAAAAAAAAGTACGTCTCCCTTTTTAACAGTTTTGGGATAATCGGTAAGCAACATTATAACTGTTTCTCCTTTTATTCCATGCGGCTTACCGATTATCCCAATTAACCTTGCATCTACATTTACTTCTGACATTTACTAATGCCTGTTTAAAATAGATCTATCTGTATTTATATATTAAATTATCAATCCATAATTTTTACAATAGAGGATTTCCCTCTTTTAGCAGATGCAGCTCTCATTATGACCCTTAGAGCATTTGCGGTTCTTCCTTTTTTCCCGATTACTTTTCCCAGATCCTCTTCGGCTACATTAAGCTTGAAAATTACTGTTTTGTCATCTTCCTCCTCTTCTGTGATTTCAACATTGTCCGGGCTGTCAACCAGCTCTTTTACCATGTACTCCAGTAGTTCTTTCACTATTTACCTCCAGTCTAAATTGTAATAACTACTTCTTTAAACCAATCTTATCAAAAAGTTTTTGAACTGTATCTGTAGGTTTTGCACCGTTCTTTATCCAGTTAAGAGCCTTATCTCTATCCACTTCTATTCTGGATGGATCACTTTTAGGGTCGTATATGCCTATTTTTTCAATGAACCTCCCATCTCTCGGTGACCTGATATCTGCTACTACAATTCTATAAAAAGGCTGCTTTTTTGAACCCATTCTGGTCAGTCTTATCTTTACACTCAACCTGTAACCTCCAAATTCCTAATAGATAGTTTTACGCTTTCATAATTATATATTTTTCTATAAAACTTGCAAAACATTTTTTTATCTACAAATTACCAAGAGGCAGATTGAATTTCCCCTTTGACCCTGAAAATTGTTTCAACATTTGCTTGGTTTTACTGAATTGTACAAGCAGTTTATTCACTTCTGATACGGAACTTCCGCTCCCCCTTGCTATCCTTTTTTTCCTGTTTCCGTTAATTATGTGCGGTTTTCTCCTCTCCTCCACAGTCATAGAATTAATTATGGCTTCTATATGAGACAGATAAGAATCATCTAAATTTACTTTTTTAAATATTTTACTTTTATTGGCTATCGGCATCATCGAAAATATCTTATCCAATGATCCCATTTTTTTTATACTCCTCAGCTGGCCGATAAAATCTTCGAAATTTAACTCATTTTTATAAATCTTTTTTTCGATTCTCCTTGCCTCTTTTTCGCTGACTACTTTTTCCGCCTTTTCAACCAGAGTCAGGATATCGCCCATTCCTAATATTCTGGAAGCTATCCTGTCCGGGTAAAATATATCAAAATCCTCGATTTTCTCTCCATTGGATACAAATTTTACCGGCTTTTTAACCATATAATAAACTGAGAGCGCTGCACCTCCTCTGGTGTCACTGTCCAATTTAGTCAGGATTATTCCATCACATTCAACTTTCTGGTTAAAGGTGGAGGCAATGTTTACAGCTTCCTGCCCGGTCATAGCGTCCAATACCAGATATATCTGATGCGGACTTACTTTATTTCTGATATTTACAATCTCATTCATCATATTTTCATCAACATGCAATCTTCCGGCAGTATCGATTATAATTACATCGCTTCCGGATTTTTTAAATAATGCTATTCCTTTTACCGATATGGATACCGGGTCCGAATTATTTTCAGAATAAACATCTACATTTATATTTTTCGCCATGTCCTCAAGCTGCAACACCGCAGCGGGCCGGTATATATCTGCAGCAACAATAGATACTTTTTTCTGGAATTTATTCTTTAAAAAATTAGCTAATTTAATGACAGCTGAAGTTTTTCCGGTGCCCTGAAGTCCGACAGTCATTATAATTGTAGGTCCCTTAGAAGCAAAAATAACACCGCTGCTTGTTGAGCCCAGCATTCTCGTAATCTCTTCATTTACTATTTTTACCACGTGTTGATAAGGGGTCAAACTTTCCAATATATTTTCACCTATTGACTTTGCTTTTACGTTCTCTAAGAATTCTTTGACTACTTTAAAATTCACATCGGCTTCCAGCAGGGCCAGTTTGATCTCCCTTAAAGCATCGTCCAGGTCATTGGGGCTTAATTTCCCTTTATTTCTTATTTTATAAAATAAATTCTCAAACTTGGTTGTCAGCAGCTCAAACATCGCTAAAATCCCTTTCCATCCTGAAATTTGAGATCAGGAGAATATCGATTCAGTAAATTCAACCGGATCAAAATAATGTATGTTGTCTAATTTTTCACCATCGGTGACCAGCTTTATGGATATACCCAGATCATTTTTTATGGTAAGCACTATCCCCCCTCTGGAAGTACCGTCTGTTTTAGTCAGAATAATTCCGGTCAGATGCAGTGAATTGTTAAAAAGTTCCGCCTGATTTCTGGCGTTCTGTCCGGTAGTGGAATCAATCACAAGCAGTATTTCATCCACTTCCCGGTCAATTCTCCTGCTTATAACTTTTTTTATTTTTTTAAGTTCCTCCATAAGATTATACGAAGTTTGCATTCTCCCCGCAGTATCAATTATAACCAGATCGATTCCTCTGGCCTTTGCTTTTTCTACGCTATCGTAGACTACCGCTCCCGGATCGGAAAACTTCTGGTGATAGACCATATCCAGCCCTAATTTATCGGCATAATATTGTAGCTGTTCCACTGCGGCTGACCTGTATGTATCAGCAGCCGATATCAAAACCTTCTTTCCGTTTCCTTTAAACATATTGGCTAACTTTGCAACCGAAGTGGTCTTACCCGTTCCATTTACTCCCACTATCAGGAATACTGTAGGAGGTATGGGCGATATATTTAAATTATTATTTCCATCGGTCTTGAGAATTTCTATAATTTGATCCTTCAATAAAGATTTTATTTTTTCAATATCATTTATATTTTCACTATAAACATGGTTTTTTACTTCTTCTAATATTTTACCTGTAGTATTAATGCTGATGTCACTGGCCACCATCTGTTCTTCCAGCTCATCCCAGAATGACTTGTGGTTATTTTTAAATTTATTCCAGATATGGCTTAGATTTTTAATTAATTTCTGCATATTTCTTCCCGATTTTTTCCGAAATTATCTTCGAAATTCCATTGGACTGCATGGTTACCCCATAAATTGTATCTGCAATTTCCATTGTCCTTTTCTGGTGGGTAATTAATATTATCTGCTGCTTTTCAGAAAATTTTTTCACCAGAATCAGAAAACGGTTGATATTTACATCATCCAGAGCAGCATCCACTTCATCGAAAACATAGAAAGGAGAAGGGTTTATTGAATAAATAGAGAAAAGAAATGCTGTAGAAATTAAAGATTTCTCTCCTCCTGACAACAAGGAAAGAGGAACAAACTTATTATTGCCAATATCCACCTTCAGATCCACACCTATTTCATCATCACCGGTGCTGTCATCTTTTTCAAGCTGCATTTCACCTTCGCCTAAGGGGAACAGAATTTTAAAATAATTTTTAAAACACCTGTTGATCTCATCAAATTTCTTAAAGAAGTAATCAGCTATTCTTTCGTTTATCTCTTTAATAAGTTCCTCCAGATTTTTTTTACTTTCAACCAGATCAGTTCTCTGGACTACTAAAAAGTCGAATCTCTTTTTAATTCTATTATATTCAATAGATGCATTTGGGTTAACCATCCCATATCTTTTTATTTCATTTTTAAACTTTTTTACTTTTATTTCAGATTGTTTAATATCACCGGTGGGTTTATAGCTTTTTAAAGCGTAATCAATTGATAAATTATAATTATCCACAATGCTTTCAGTAATAGCTTCTACTCTCTCTTTTATTTGTTCTTTCTTCAGATCGATTTTGTATACAGTATTTTCCAGGTTTGATTTTGAGATATTTGACTGGTTTATCTGGCTTTCTAATTCGTTTATCTTATTCTGGTTTTTTGAAATTAAATCTCTTCTTCTCTCAAATTCCGGGTAGAGCCTTCTTTTTATATTTTCTGAAACCGATAGAAAACTACTTAGAAGCAGGTATATCTTTTTTGATCTTTCCAGGTTGGCCATGCAAACGTCTTTAATATTTCTAATCCGCTCCATTCTTTTTTTGACATTATCGATTTTTTTGGTGTCTGCCTTCCGCAATTCTTTTCTACCGTCTTTACCCTCGTACTGCAGGCCTGCTCCGATTATTTTATATAATTTCTCTATTTCTTCTGTAATTGATTTTGCTTCATTTTCAATATAATAGGCAGTATCCTTATCTTTTAACTTCTTCTTCACATTTTTCAATAATTTCGCAAGCAGGCCGTCAATTTTTTTAAGTCCGTCTGAAATTCTCTCTAAGAAAGATACTTCATTATATTCTTTATCAATCTCCGATGAATCCTGCAGCACTTCCGTGTTTTCGATACCGCCGGTAAACCGGAGATCAAACATATTATATAATGTACCGAATACGTTCTTTTTACTCCCAACCAGAGCTGTGATATTTTCAAGATTATTTTTTTCTGAATTAAATAAGTCAATTTTATTTTTCCAGAATTCATATTCATCCCGCTTTTTACCGGTATGTTTTAGAAGATCATCTCTCTCTTTTTCTATACTTGAAATTTTGCTGTCGATTTCTTTTAGTTGGTCCTCATTTTTCCGGTAAGATTCATTTTCGCCTTCCCATTCATTGTTTAACTGATTGAGACTTCCGATAAAGAGAGAAATTTCCTCGCTTTTTAACAGATTGGAAATTTCAGCATATTTCTGGGCTCTTTTTGCTTCAATTTCAAGAGGATCCATGGTCCTTTTTATTTCTTCCATCAAATCATCTATTCTTTCTATATCATTTCTTACCTTCTGAAGTTTACTTATGGATTTATCCCTCCTGTTTTTATGTTTCGATATCCCCAGTACTTCATCTATGATAGCTTTCCTTTCAATGGGTTTAAGAACAGCAATTTCATTGATCTGACCTTGATTTATAATGATATGCAGGCCCTTGCCTATACCGCTATCAGCGGTAAGATCCTGGATATCTATCAATCTGCAGGGTGAGGAATTTATAAAATACTCACTTCCTCCTCTGGAAAATACCCTTCTGGTAAATTTAACCTCTTCGAACTCCATATTAAATAATTTATTTGAGTTGTCGAACAGCAGGGATACTTCAGCAATTGCCATTTCTTCATTTTTACTTTTAAAAATTACATCCCCCATCGAGCTCCCCCGGAGCGACTTGGGGCTTTGCTCACCCAGCACCCATGAGATAGCATCAGCGACATTACTTTTACCGCTTCCATTGGGCCCCACGACCACACTGATACCCGGCTCAAAAAATAATTGACTTTTATTTTTAAAAGATTTAAAACCGCGGAGTGTTATGTTCTTTAAGTACAAATTTAATTCCCAAAATAATAAATTATAAATTTAGTTTATACAGAGTCTTTAAAGTATTTTTTGCTGCATCCTGCTCTGAGTCTTTTTTACTTTTCCCTTTACCCCTTCCAATTATTTTATCGTCAATGGTTACCACCGAGTAGAATGATCTATTATGGTCAGGGCCGTCAGATCTTATTAGTTCATATTTTGCAAGTTTAGAATAATCCGCCTGAACGACTTCCTGAAGGTAAGTTTTATAATCTGTAATTTCAGGGGTTTTAATATTTTCTTCAATTTTTTCCCTATATCTTTCTAGAACCCAGCTTAAAGTAAAATCAATCCCTTTATCGATATAAATGGCACCGATAAGAGCTTCCAGGCTGTTAGCTAAAATAGATATTTTTTTTCTCCCCTTGCAGGATTCCTCATTTTCACTTAAAAGTATCTGCTGGTCTATTTTTATTTCTTTGGCTATTCTAAGTAGTGTCCTTCTGCTGACGAGAGTTGCTCTTACCTTGGCCATCTTTCCTTCGGTAAAGTCGCCGTGTTTTTTATATAAATATGATGTAATAATAAAAGAAAGTACGCTGTCACCCAAAAACTCCAGCTGCTCATTTCCCCGTGATTGAATATTTATCTGGCGTGCAAAAGACCTGTGAGTTAAGCTTTGTATATAAATTTTCAAATCTGCTGCATCAATTCCCAGATTTTTTAACCAGTCTCTTACTCTACTACCTAAAACCTCTTCGTTATCGTTCACTAAATAAATCTCGCCACCTTAGAAATCATAATATAAGATTATTTATCTGTATCTAAAATTATTTTTTAGAATGAGCTTCGATATAATCAAGAACATTTTTTACTGTAATAATTTTTTCGGCATCTTCATCGCTTATTTCTATTCCAAATTTATCTTCAAGTGCCATAATAAGCTCCACTAAATCCAGTGAGTCAGCACCCAGATCATCAACAAATTTACTCTCAGTTTTAATGTCTTCCTCTTTAGCACCCAATACGTCGATCAAAACCTCCTTAAGCTTGCCAAAATTTTCCATTCTTACTCCTTTTGCTATTATTTTATTCTTTACTATTATTTAATTTATATTATTGATTTCTTCGCTGATCTTACTGATCAAATTATTTTTCAGGCTTTCCATAGCTACTTTTACCGCATTTTTAATCGCCTTTGATTTTGAACTTCCATGAGAAATTATTACCAGTCCGTTTAATCCCAGAAGTTGCGCACCTCCATACTCTTCATAGTCAAATTTTTTCTTCATCTCTAGCAGAAAACCCTTAATACCTATAGCCGAAAGTTTGGCTATTATACTTGAAGTTAAAATCTGTTTTATTTCTCTAAAAAAGAAATCTGCCATACCTTCTATTAATTTCAATATCACATTTCCTACAAAACCGTCACAAACTGCCACATCCGCTTTGCCCTCAAACAGTTCCCTGCCTTCTACATTCCCAATAAAGTTGATTCCGGGATAGTTTTTAAGCAATTTATAACTCTCGACCGCGAGTTCATTTCCCTTCTTTTCCTCTTCACCTATATTAACCAGAGCCACTTTCGGATTTTTTACTCCTAAAATATTTTCAGAGTAAATTTTTCCCATAATTGCAAACTGTTTTAGATACAGAGGCTTACAATCAGCATTGGCTCCGGCATCTATTAATACAAACTTCTTGTCCCTTAGGGGTATAACCACCGCAATAGCAGGCCTATATATATTCTCTATTCTCTTCATATTAAAAAGAGAGCAGGCCATTACCGCGCCGGTATTCCCGGCAGAAATAAAGACATTTCCCCTGCCCTGGGATACAAGCTGCGAACCTATGAAGATTGAGGAATTCTTTTTTTTCTTTAATACTTCCGAAGGAAACTCATACATACTTACCTCCTGAGAGCTTGGGATAATCTCTATACCGTCCAGATCTAATAAACTGGAGGCTGCCGCTTTCTTTATCTTATCCATACTTCCCACCAGTTTGATTTCTACTCCAAAGTCTTTTCTGGCTTCTACAGAGCCCTTAATAATCTCTTCAGGGGCAAAATCCCCACCCATTGCATCTATGATAATTGAGTAATTGTTTGAGTTGAACTCTGCCATAGTAGATTTTAGCTGTAGTTATTTTTTTGATATTTCCAGTAATCTATTTATATTTATGTACTCCCGCACCACTTCAACTATTTTATTTATCTTTTTAATTTCGTGAAATCTTACATGACCGATAATTTCTCCAACCTTTTCTACCGCAGTAAGGGTGTCATAATTGACCAGAATCATGGGTACGCCTAATTCCTCGGCTCTCCCCAGAACCACACTACTCGGCTGAAAATTACCCGTAAGTATAAGACATTTTGTGGGGGTCTCCAGCGCAGCAAGCTGGACATCTGCTCTATCTCCGCCTGTTATAACTGCTTTATTGGCCTTTCTTCTAAAAAACTTTAACGCCTGTTCCTGACCCATAGCTCCAACCATAAACGTCTCTACCAGTTCATCCACTTTATCTTCGGCGCAAATTATCTGTCCGCCTAAAAGTTCGGCCATCTCCTTCACACTTACAGAAGACAGCATTTTATCTGAAGCCACATATCCAAAAACTTCTATTTTATTTTTTTTAAGGTATGGAATTATCAATTCTTCAAGGTAATCCATCTGACTTCTCGGTACCCAATTTATGATTATTCCTGCCAGACAATCATCTAAAAATTCTTTTGAATAAAGTATCTGATCTACAATTTCAGCACTATATTTAATTACCATAACTACTCTGGCGCCCAGTTTTGCACAGATTTTATTTGCAGATATTCCCAGGAAGTAGCCATCCTCTATACTTTTAGCTCCTTCTAAAATTACAATATCTTTACCCTTTTGAATTCTTTGATAAGCTCTGGCAATTGAATCTATAAACCCTTTGGAGAAACTTTGATCTTTTAGACCCTCCCTGCTGTACTGCTGGGTCAACACGATAGGGCATATATCTTCAAGTTCTTCTTTTACATCCAGTATATTTGAGATATACTGGGCATCTTCGTCCGTAATAATCCCTCCTACCCGTGTTGGCAGCGTCCCCACTGGTTTCATATATCCTACTTTCAAACCTTTTTCAGCAAATAGTTTTCCTACACCCACACACATCGAACTCTTACCGGAAAAAGGCTGATTCGAAATAAAAAATAACGGTACCATTTTAACCTCCTATCCTTATTCTTACATCTCCGGCTATAGATCCCTCTCCTTGTTTTTTTACAAACAAAGGATTTATATCCATTTCTACTATTTCTGGAAAATCCATAACCAGCTGGGAAACTTTAAGTATAATTTCAATTATACTTTCAATATCAGACGGATCTTCACCCCTTGCCCCTTTAAGTAGACTGGTAGTTTTAACTTCTTCTATCATCTCACCGGCTACATGTCTGCTTAAAGGGGCAATTCTAAAGGAGACATCTTTTAATACTTCAACATATATTCCTCCGAGCCCAAACATAATCATGGGCCCAAATTGCGGGTCTTCACTCATACCAATAATGGTTTCTTTTTTATCCTTAATAAATTCCTGAACCAGAATACCGCGTATATTGACATCGGGCATATATCTTTTTACATGAAAAAGAATCTCGTCATAGCTTTCCTCCAGTTCCTTTTCACTATCTATTCCAATCCTTACACCGCCGACATCGGTCTTATGTAAAATATTGGGAGAAACAATTTTAAGTACAAGAGGATATCCTATTCGTTTTGCAATCTCTTTTGCTGCCTTTATATCACAGGCTAATTCTGCTTCAGGTACCCTAATGTCATATGCCTTTAAAATTTCTCTTGCTTCCATTTCCCCCAACTCCAATCTGTCTTCGGCACGGCACCGGTCAAATATTTTTTTAACTCTTTCCCTGTCAACATCAAATTTTTCTACAGGAAAACTCTCTCTGGATTTCCAATCAGTATGCTCCATCATAACTTTTAATGCATCTATCGCTTCCTCCGGAATATCAAAATTCGGAATATTTTTTTCGGTTAAAAATTTCACTGCTTTCCCGACTTCAGCACCTCCTATAAAACTGGTTACTACCGGTATATCCTTACCGCTTTTATCTATCACTTCCACAATTGCCCTTGCTGTTTTTAAAGGCTGCGTCATAGCCTGTGGCGTAAGCAACACCACTACCGAATTAACATTATTATCCTTTATAACCACTTCCATAGTCATTCTATACCTGTCTGCCAGTGCATCTCCCAGCACATCAATTGGATTATAAAAATTTGCCGCTTCCGGTAAAAATTCTTTTAATTTATCTATAGTTTCTTTACTAAAACTGGTCAGCAATATATTACTTTTTTCACAGGCATCGGTAGCCATAATACCGGGACCGCCTGCATTTGTTATTATTGCAACTTTTTTGCCTTTAGGCAATGGTTGATATGAAAAAGCCCTGGCGTAATTAAAAAGATCCCTTATGGTATTAGCCCTTATAATCCCTGCCTGTTTGAAAGCTGCCTCATAAGCTCTGGCCGAACCGGCAAGAGTGCCGGTATGAGATGATACTGCCCTGGCTCCGGCATCCGTATTCCCTGATTTTATAACAATTATGGGTTTCCTTTTTGACACTCTGGAAGATATTTTCATGAATTCTCTACCATATTTTATACCCTCAAGATATGCAGTAATAACTTCAGTATTTTCATCATCTTCCCAGTCATCAAACAAATCATTTTCCGAAATATCGGCTTTATTGCCCAATGACACAAATTTTGAAAATCCAATTTTATTGGTTTTTGCCCAGTCCAGTATAGAACTGCCCAGCGCACCTGATTGTGATATAAAACCTATCTTACCTTTAGGAGGCATAAGGGGTGAGAAAGTTGCATTTATTGGACATCCGGTATCAATGATTCCCATACAATTGGGTCCCAGTATCCTGATTCCATATTCTTTTGCTTTTCCGATTAACTGACTTTCTCTTTTTGCGCCTTCTACTCCGGTTTCTTTAAACCCTGAAGAAATAATAATGGACCATTTGGTATTTTTCTTTGAACATTCTTCCAAAACCTGCAGTACAAACTGTACGGGGACAACTATTATAGCTAAATCAATGTTAACGGGGATATTTAAAACTGAAGGGTAACATTTAATGCCGTGTATTTCATCAGCATTGGGATTTACCGGAAACAACTTACCCTTAAATCCTGAGTTTATTATATTATCCAGTATAGTATGGCCTACTTTTTTTTCTTCTCTGGCAGCTCCTATTACTGCTACAGAATCAGGACAAAAAAAATCTCGCAAACTCAAAATACAAACCTCCATTTTTAGTTCTCTAAAGTCTACTTTTATTTGCTTGCTTCTTTTGTTTCTTTCTTTTCTTTCTTTTTGCCCTTCTCTTCAAATATTATTATCTCATGTTCAGAGTAATATCCACAACTTTCACAAACTCTATGTGATATCTTTTTACTGTGACACCTGGGACATTCAACAATGTTTACAATTTTCAACCGGTCATGAGTTCTGCGCTTATCTCTTTTGGACTTTGACGTTTTACGTTTTGGAACTGCCAATACTCTAGCCTCCTGCTGAATATCTTGTTACAAACTTGTTATAAATAAACAAACAAATAAATAAATATATCATAAAAAAATATTTATTCAACAATATTATTTTTCACCTGTAGCTAGTGTACTTCTAAATTGCTCCCTCCCTTTTTCAATAGCAGTCAGCAATTTGTGCAATACAGCTTCCAGGTTTGCCAGTTTTTCATCAGCATAATCCTCAGCTTCCAGTCTGATCGTTCTTGCTCTGGCTTCTACTGCGGACATTAGTTCCTCCGATTTCCTGCTGGCATTCTTTAGTATTTCGGTTTCGCTAACCAGAATTTCTGCTTTTTCTTTTGCTTCCTTTATTATTCTTTCAGAATACCTTTTGGCTTCTTCTATCATATTTTCTCTTTCTTTCACAATCCATCTGGATTGCTTAAATTCCTCTGGCAGTATATTCCTCAGCTCGTCCAGCAGGTCATATATTTCGTTCTCATGTACAATTATATTGGATGAAAACGGAATTCTCTTACTTTTGTCAAGAAACTCTTCAATCTGATCTACAATTTCGAATGCATTCATACTATTCTCCCTATTTTTTACTTAGAAATATTTTTATTTAAAACTTTCAACTATATCCTTCTCTATTTCCTTCGGAACCAGCCCTTCTATACAGCCCTTAAATCCGGCTACTTCTTTCACTGCGCTGGAACTCAAGTATGCAAATTTGGGGTTGGTTACCATAAACATAGTTTCTACTTCCGGATTTAATTTCTTATTTATCTGCGCCATCTGAAATTCATACTCAAAATCCGAAATAGCCCTGAGTCCCTTAATTATGACTGTAGCCTTTACTTTTTTTGCCTGATCAACCAGCAACCCTTCAAAAGTGGTCACCTCTACATTATTCAGATTTTTTAATGCCCTCTTTGCGAAATCAACCCTTTTTTCAGTAGTGTAAAAAGGTTTTTTTCTGGTATCTTTCGATATGGCTACTATCACTTTATAGAAAATTTTTGAACACCTTTCAATTATATCCTTATGCCCCTCGGTTAAAGGATCGTAGGTTCCCGGGCATAATACTATTTTTTCCATAGTTTAAGTCCCATCTCTTAATTTTAATAAGGAGAAAGATAAATCACTTTCTTGTCTCCAAAATGTGATTCTTTATTTTTTTTCAAATTTTCTGTTTCTTTTCCGATATCTTTTTTGAAAAAATATTCATATACTATCAGAGTATCGGTCCGGCTAATTTTTTTTTCCGATAAGATGTCAAATATTTCTCTCATTATACCACTTTCAATTTTATATGGCGGGTCTATAAAGATTATATCCCACTTTAAGCCTGCATAAGATAGCAGGAATTTCAGAACTTCATTTCTAATTATTTTATATTTTTCACTATCAATTTTTAAGTATGTGACATTATATCTTATAAGACTCACTGATTCAAAACTCTCATCTACAAAATATACCAGGTTGCAGTTCCTGCTTAAGGATTCTATTCCTAACGAACCTGTCCCGGCAAATAAATCCAGAACGTTTGACCCTTCTATTCTACTTCCGATAACATTAAAAATACTTTCTTTTACACTGTCTAAAGTAGGTCTGATTTTATAATCCGATGGAGGTTTAAGTTTTCTGCCCTTGAATTTACCAGAAATAATTCTAATAGTTCATCACCGTCTAGCGAAATCATTCAATTGAAAATATGTAAGGATATAAGGGTTGTTCACCCTTATGAACTTCTATGTCCATTTTGGGAAAATACTTTTTAATCTTTCTTTTAATGTTTTCAATGTCTTCCGGTCTGTTATCCTTGCCGGTGTAAAAAGTAATAACTTCATCGGTGGAACTGGCAATATCCCTTATCAGATCGACAGTCGCATCTACCACATTATCCGATACTACTCTAACCTTGCCGTTAGACAGTCCAATATATTCGCCCCTTTTTATCTCACCGACCATAAGATTTGCATCTCTTACGGCCTGGGTTATCTCTCCATCTTTGGTCTTTCTAGCTGCTTCCTCCATGCTATATATATTCTCTTCCATGCCCGAATCAGGATTATATCTCAGTATCGCCGATATACCTGCCGGTATACTCCTGGTGGGTACCACATAAATACTTTTTTTCTTTACAATTTTTTTTGCCTGATTTGCGGTCAGTATGATATTTTTATTATTTGGAAATATAATAATTTCAGAAACTTCGGTACTATTTATGGCCTTTACTATATCGTAAGTTGACGGATTCATACTCTGTCCGCCGCTTACAATAATATCTACACCGACACTTTTAAATATCCCTTCCAGTCCCTCACCATTGGCTACCGCTACAAGTGCCCTTCTTTCTTCTAATTTCTCTTCTACTGTTTCTGCCTTTCCTGCCGCTTCTTTTCTCTGATCCTCCATATTATTGATCTGAATATCATGAAGAGTACCTTCCCTTAACGCTCTCCTCAGAACTTTATGGGGATGGTTAGTATGCACATGTATCTTCACCAGATTTTCATTCCCAACCACCAGAGCGCTATCGCCAAAACTTTCAATTCTTTCCTTTAATCTCCCTATATCTATTCCGCTGCCCTTTAATATGAATTCCGTGCAATAAGTATATTTAATTTCATAACTCCTTTTTACCTCTTTTAAACTTTTCTTTTCAACCTTCGGTTTATCAGTTCTGGATCCTCTGCTCTGATTACCGCTTTCTGACTTATTATTGCCATTGTTACCACTATTGCCGGATTTAGAAGATACAGTCCCTCCGACTTTAATAAGCGTTTTTTCTAATTTTTTATTTATACTGCCAATTTCTACCAGGGCTTTTCTGGTTCCAATCAGTATATCCAGGATACCCTGTGCTCCGGCATCCACCACATCCGCTTTTTTCAGTACAGGAAGAAGAAAAGTGGTTCTTTCAACAGATTTTTCAGTTTCGGAAATAATTCCATCCAGGAGTTCTATCAGTTTTATTTTATCGGTATTATTGGTTAAATTATCAACAAACTCGCAAATATCTTTTACAGTAGTAAGCATTGTGCCTTCGGTTGGGTCCTGTACAGAATCATAGGCCAGATCCCTCGACGATTTAAGCGCTTCTTTTATTACTTCCAGACTAGGACTGTCATATTTTATTATAATATCAAAAAAACCTTTAAGTATTTGAGATAATATTACGCCGGAATTTCCTCTGGCTCCCATTAATGCTCCAAATGAAGCTTTCTCCAGAACACTTTTTACAGAAAAATCCTTAAGCTTTGAAAGTTCTTCCTTGATTGAATTTAAAGTAAGCAGCATATTGGTACCGGTATCTCCATCAGGGACAGGAAATACATTCATATCATTAATTTTTTCTTCGTTTTCCTTAAAATTTTCTATTATGATATCAATGACTTTTTTTAGATCCCGGTCATTTATTTCATTAAACATAATTTTGCCCGTTTCAGGGTTAGATGATTAAATATTCTAATATATTATACCAGAATTTGCTTCATTCCTATCCAGATAAAACAATCCTTACCCCGCCACGATATTTTCTATATTCCTTAAGACTTCATTAGTTAAAAATTGTTTCTATTAACACCTGATTACTTTTTTATTTACTTTTCTATTTACCTTGAAAAGTAAGAAATAAAATGCTAATATTCCTTCCTGGTTTATTTATAATTAATAAAATAAATATTCCCCGGGATTAAAATATAATTTTTTTAAATATACAGGAGAAAAAATGTCCAGATTATGTGAAATTTGCGGTAAAAAAACATCTTTTGGAAATAGCGTAAGTCATTCACACAAAAAAACCAGAAGAACCTTTAAACCCAATATTCATAAAACTAGGGTTGAATATAAAGGTCAGGTTAAGACTATAAATATCTGTACCAGCTGTTTGTCTTCAGGTAATGTAAAAAAAATAGTTTAAATTTCTATTTCAAGATAGGACTCGTTTATTTTATATCCAATCTTCTTATACAATCCATGGCCAAACCGGGAAGCGTTGAGTCCAATCTTTCTTACTCCTCTGCTCCTCGCGTATTCATGCAGGTGATCAATAATTTTCCTGGCAATACCCCTGCCGCGATACCCGGTATCTACATAGATATTTAAAATGTAGGCCGATAGATTTATCCTATGCTTTGGACTCGGCGGCCTCTCCTCCAATAATATAGTTCCACATCCCACCGCTGTCCTGCCCACAAACGCAATAATACTGTAGTGGTTCTTGTCATTTATGTCATCAAGGTAATAGCGGGTGCACTCATCAACAATTTCAGCCTTTCTTTCGTCCAGATTATCATCCGGAAATATCTCATTAAACATTTTAAAGCGATATTCAGCCAGTACAGCAGCATCTTTTTTTTCCGCTTTTTTGAAATATAATTCATTCACATTTTAATAGTTTACCCTATTTAAAAACAATATATGGGCTAGATTTCTTTAATTTCCAATTCAGGGAAGGGATAATGTTTTACATTTTTCGTAACCAGTGTTAAACCATATACCATTGCTATAGCTGCAATAATTACATCAGTAATGGCTAATGTCTTACCCTTTTTAGCATGCTTTTGCTTCAGCCTCCCGGCTAATTTAGCGATCTCTTTAGTTACTTCAAAATAATAAAGGCTTTCAATAAATTTATCTGTCTTCTCTTTTTCTTTTTCCTTCACCCCGGTATAAACTTCAGCAATATTTATGCAACAGCATCCTGCAATGTCACCCCGCATCCCAATTTCTTCCAGATAGGAGCTTACTTTTTTATCACCTCGCAAGTGATCAATTATTGTGGTCGTATCCAATAAACATTCGGCCATTACATTATTTCCTTAAGTCTCTTTTCATCTTCCTTTCGCAGGCTCCTTACCCACCTGTCCACTCCTTTCTTAAATTCGGGATGATCTTCATCATTCCAGGTTCCAGCTGTTTCCTTTACCGCTTTAATAAAATTTAATCTTTGTATCTCTTTTCTTACAGCCTGCGTTATGAACCAGCTGCGCTTTCTTTTCCCCGAAAGTCTGTCTATTTCTTCTACCAATTCCTCGGGTACCACAACATGTGTTCTTTTTTTTGTATCCATATCAATCTTTTGTTAATTAATAAATATACATTTTATGTTAACATACTATGGGACTTTGTCAATATAATAAAAGATTAGTTGTATGAAGATCATTCAGGATTAATTAACAAACATCTTTACGATTTTTTTAAAAGGCTGCAAACAAAGCCGGCTTCACTTTCAAAGTAATAGGGCATAATCTCCAGACAGGTTTCTTCTCCTGACCCTATTATAATTTTTTTGGAGTTTAAAACTGATGCCAGCTCATCAGGAATACCCGGTTTCTCTATGGTATATCTCTTTTTTAATTCTTCTAAAAATTTGCTTATTACCTGTTGATTTTCTATGGGCGAAAGGGTACAGGTATAAAAGACAAGCTTTCCGCCAGCTTTCAGATAAATATCGCAATTTACCATCATCCTGTAGGACATTTCGGAAAGGCGCACTAAATTATCCATTGTCCTATTGTATTTTGCATCCGGATTCTTGGAAATGGTTCCAAAAGCGCTGCAGGGGGCATCTACCAAGACTTTATCAAAATATCCCGCATAACTATCAGTTGTTCTTTTATTTTCAGAATCCTTGTTATCCCCGGTATCTCTGCTTCTTTCCAGAAAATCCGGTTTGGTTGCATCTGCTTCTATAATCCTTACATTCTTTATGTTTAACCTGTCCAGATTATCTTCCAATACTTTTAGTCTCTTTCCGCTGATATCAACCGATATCACTTCTCCCTCATCTCCAACCAGTTCGGCAATATATGCAGTTTTCCCGCCAGGCGCAGAGCACGTATCCAGTATTTTTTCACCCTTTCGGGGATTTAGAAAATACTTTATAGCTATCTGAGAGGAGAGATCCTGAACCGAAACCAGGCCCTTCCTGTAAATGTCAGTTTCCGAAATATCCTGAACGCTGGAAACTTCTATAGCATCTTCTAATATAATATCCTGCGATACGAATTGTTTATTATTGTCACCCTTTATTTCAATATTATCCGATACAGGTTCATGTATGGCTTTAATATTTTGACTGCTGGGTTTTCCATCGATTGACTTTATGCCTAACTCTTTGGACAGTTCTTCTCTGGTAATTTTATCTTTATTAAATCTCAGGTAAGTATGCGGGTTTTCATTCAGCGACCTGCAGATTAAAATAGTCTTTTCTTTCCCGTACCAGGTAGTCCAGTATTTTACCAGCCAGCGGGGATAGGAGTAACCTGTACTGATTCTGTCAATTTCATCTTCTGTCAGCCTCCTCATCTCCTCTTCTACAAATGAACCTATGTTCGGGACTGAACTTATTTTACGCAGTATTGCATTTACAAACTTGGAAGAAGATATAGCAGCATTTTTCCTGGCTAACTCAACGCTTTCATTAACCGTTGAATAATGCGGAACTTTATCCATATACATTAACTGGTAAATCCCCATACGCAGAATATTAATTACCGTAAAATCAATATCTTTTATATCCTTATTCGAAAATAAAGAGAGCACAAAATCAATTTTCTGGTAATATCTAACCGTGCCCTTGGCTATATTAAAGATAAAACGCCTATCGAGTCCTGACAGTTTATAGTCCTTAAAGTAACTGTTTATTATATCCTTTAAGGATTTTCTTTTTTTAAAATACTGGATTAAGATAAGAAGAGCAATTTTACGGGGATTTATTCCGTCTTCTCTTTCATTCAAAACTCTCACCGGCCTCAAGTCTATATCCATTAATAAAATCCACTGAAGACATTACCTTTTTACCCTGAGGCTGCAGCAACTCAATTTTTACCATTTCATTTCCATTACACTTAACTAAAATACCTGTTTTTTTATCAGCTTCGACTACAAAACCATTTTTCCTATTTTTACCAATCCTGAGTTTATCCGGATAGGCATTAATTATTGCTTCATTTAAGACACTTGCTTTAAGGACTTTGATTCTTGAACCTTTCCAGAGAAAATAAGCGCCCGGACTTGAGCTGAAAGCCCTGACTTTATTAACTATTTCCACTGCTCTGCTGTCCCAGTTTATTTTTATATCATCTTTCGTAATCTTATAACTATAGACCACATTTCCCTTATCCTGGGGATAGGGTTTGATCTTTTCACTTTCCACCAGGTCAAGTACCGCCATCAGAAGAGGTTTCCCAAATTTTATTGATTTACCCTCCAGACTGTCCCGGTTATCATCTTCTTCTACCCCGAACTTAACCTGAGCATATATACCGCCGGCATCCACCTCCGGCACTACCTCGATTATGCTCACTCCTCCCACCTTATCACCGTTCAACAGGGTGCTTATAATAGGCGTGGGACCTCTATATCCGGGCAGAAGTGAAGGGTGCACATTAAACCACCGGGCAGAGGTTAGTTTAAATATTTTTTCAGGAAATATCTTCCCGAAAGAAGCTACCACCACACCATTAAATTCCAAACTCGTAAATTTATTTAAAAAAATACTGTCAAACTTCTCAATCTGTATAAAATCAACTCCCAGTTCAGCGGCTTTACTTTTAACTATATTGGGAGCAGTCTTTCTTCCCCTGCCCGCAGGCTTATCAGCAGTAGTTACAACCAGAGATATACTGTGCCTTGATTTGTATATTTCTTCCAGGAACGGAACTGAAATTTCGGAAGAGCCAAAAAACAATATTTTCAAGTGAGTCTCCTTATTTTAAATATTTGATTTAATCTCATTAATCTTTGCAATCAGTTCTCTTCTTGATTTCCGGTCAAGACGATCTATATATAATATTCCATTCAGATGGTCGATCTCATGCTGAAATATCCTTGCCAGCAAATCTTCCGCTACAAGTGTGACATCATTGCCTTTTAAATCTTTTGCTTTCACTTTAACCTTTGAAAATCTATTAACATTAAAGTCCTTTATCGAATAGATACTCAGGCAACCCTCATTGCTCTCTATATTCCGCTTGTCCAGAACTTCGATTTCCGGATTTATAAATATCTTAATCTTATCATCAAGACTGATGATAATTACTCTTCTGGTTATACCTATCTGAGGAGCAGCCAGACCTACTGCACCCTGTTCCTTTAATGTATCAACCATATCTTTAACCAGACTTGCTAGCTTGTTATCCATTTTTTCTACTTTTTTGCTTTTTTCCCTTAAAACCGGGTCACCGATTTTCCTGATTTCTTTAACTGCCATCTTACACCTTTCCCAAATTTATAAGATCCATACCGGATCTACATCAATAATTATCTTATTTTCATCAAATTTTTTAAATCTCTTTAATATTTTAGCCAGTACTTCATTTAAAAAATCTATATTTTTGGACTTTATTATTATATGCCATCTGTAAAATAAGTTTATTTTATGAAAAGGAGCAGGAGCCGGCCCCAGTATACTGCTGTCATTTTTAAGAGATTTGCTTACTTCCTCAAATAGTTCTTCTATATCTTTCTTTACTTTATTCTCATCCTTACCGGAAATTATAATATTTATTAAATTAGAAAAAGGAGGATAGCCGAGTTCTCTTCTATTATCCAGTTCCTGCCGGTAAAATGATTCATAATCATTTGCAAGTATGTTTTCCATAATCCTGCTTCCGGGATTATAGGTCTGGATTATTACCCTGCCTTTCTTTCTCTTCCTTCCCGCCCTTCCCGATACCTGGGTAATAAGCTGATAAACTCTTTCATTCATATGATAATCAGGAAGTCCCAGCATACTGTCGCAATTAATAACCCCTACCAGAGTAATATCTTCAATATCAAGCCCCTTGGCTATCATCTGCGTGCCTATAAGAATCGATCCACCGGGAGAAATGAACTTTTTTAGTATTTCCTGGTGCGACTTCTTTTTTACGGTTATATCCGAATCCATTCTTAGTATGGGTGTATTTTTAAATCTCATCTGAAGCTTCGACTGGACCTTCTGGATTCCGGTACCGTATAAAAAGACACTATCTGCACCGCAAACAGGGCACTTTCCGTTGTAATTTTGCTCTCTGCCGCAGTGGTGACATACCAGTTTTTTGGGGTCGCTGTGGTAATTATAGGAAAGGTCACAGGCAGGACATCTGGGTACGTTGCCGCATTTATTGCATATTATAAAATTACTGTAACCCCTTCTATTTAAAAAAATAATTACCTTATTATTTTTTTCCAATTCCTCTCTGATTGCGGTAAATAACTTACCGGTTATAACCATATCTTCCTTTAAACGGTCTATTTCTTTAAGATCAACTACCTCCATTTTTAAAGAGCTGCTGCTCTGAGCTTTAACCGGAATCTCAAGCAGGGTAAAATCATCCTCGTCTTCCGCTCTGTATCTCGTAACCAGACTGGGTGTGGCACTGCCCATAACCACGGGAATGCCCAGTATTTCTCCCAGTTTTATTGCCACATCCTGGGTATTGTATCTGACCCTGGTCCCTTCCTTGTAGGATGGGTCATGTTCCTCATCCAGTATTATTATGCCAGGATTGTCCAGGGGAGTAAAAATTGAAGACCGGGTCCCTATTATTATGTCAAACTCACCATTCCATATATCCAGCCACCTTTCATATCTTTCCGCTTCACTCATATTGGAATGATATACACAGACCCTGGTTCCAAACTCGGATTCAAATCTTGAAAACAGCTGGGGGATCAAAGAAATCTCAGGAGTGAGAATAAGCGCTTTTTTTTTACCGGCCAGAACTTTCCTGCAGGCGGCTATATAAATATCGGTTTTCCCGCTGCCGGTCACACCTTCGATCAGAAATTTATGAAAAATGTTTTTACTTACGGCATCTTCTATACTTTGCAGCGCATTTTTTTGATAGGAGTTTAAGATTATCTTTTTTTTCTTTAAGTTCTTATCCGGCTGGTAATCGTATCTGAAATCCCGTTTCTGCCTTTTTTTAATTACGGATATAATATTCTTACGTGCAAGGCCCGCCAGGCTTGAATAGTTTGAGCCGGTATCTTTTATTAGTTTCTCTTTTAAAACTTCACCGTGTAAAGCCAGATAATCAATTACTTTTTTCTGTGAATAATTTTTCTTCCAGTCAATCCTATCCTTTACCCGCTTATATCCATCCTCATTTAAAGTTATATAATCCTTGAATTTTAATTTAATCCTGGAACCTA
>DATBWS010000002.1:0-4090 GCA_036514675.1 Candidatus Hydromicrobium sp. | reverse complement strand
AGTTACATTTTCTGTAACAGCAAGTGGAACTGCCCCACTTAATTATCAGTGGCGTAAAAATGGTGGAAATATTTCCGGTGCTACAGATTCCAGTTATACAATTCCATCAGTTGTTCTAGGTGATGCCGGTTCATACGATGTAGTTGTAAGCAATGCGTATGGTTCTGCAACTTCAAATACGGCTACACTAACTGTTAATCCAATAACTACCAGCCTATCTGTTACACCAGCAAGCGGTACTTACGGTGGGACAGTAGACCTTTCTGCAACCCTTAGCCCGCAAGTTGTCGGTAAGACCATAAGCTTTACTTTAAACGGCGCAAGCGCAGGAAACGCAACTACAGATGCAAGCGGAGCTGCAACCCTTTCCGGCGTAAGCCTTTCAGGCATAGATGCAGGTTCATATCCTGCTGGAATAAGTGCCAGTTTTTCAGGTGATGCAAACTACATTGCCAGCAGCGATTCAGATTCCCTAACCATTACTCCTGCACCTTTAACTGTTACTGCAGATGACGCCTTAAAAGTATATGGCGATTCTAATCCGGCATTTAGTGTGACCTACTCAGGTTTTGTAGCAGGTGATGATGAAACTGATCTTCTGGGTACACTGGAAATTACAACTACTGCCACAGAAGCCAGTCCAGTTGGAATCTATCCCATAACTCCGTCCGGGCTTAGCTCAACCAACTACAGCATAACCTTTGTAGATAGGATACTTGCTATTACTCCTGCACCGCTTACAGTAACTGCAAATGATGCTTCAAGAGTATACGGTAGTGCCAATCCATTATTTAGTGGAACTATAACCGGTATAGTAAATAGTGATAATATAACAGCGACATACACCTGTGCTGCTACACCCGGCAGCTCTGTTGGGAATTACAATATTGTTCCAGCACCAGCAGGTGAAAAGCTTGGTAACTATACTGTAACAATTATTAACGGAATATTGACTGTTACCGCTGCACCTCTTACAATAACTGCCAGTGATGCATCACGTCTATACGGCAATCCCAATTCGGCATTTAATGTGACATACTTAGGATTTGCAGCCGGTGATGATGAAACTGACCTTCTGGGTACACTTACAATTACAACTACCGCGACGGCAAACAGTCCTGTTGGAACATATCCGATAACTCTGGTTGGGCTTAGTTCAACCAACTACAGCATAACATTTGTAAATGGAACACTTACTGTTACTACTGCTGCACCTTTAACTGTAACCGTTAGTGATGAACCCGATGGAAAGATTAGCAACTATACTATTGCAGCTGATGATGAAATACTGGATGTAGCTGCAATTGTAACACCTGAAGATGAAGCAGAACCCGACATTACGGTAGCTGGAATAACAAATTCCAGGGTTGCAGGAGTATCTGAATTTACCAGACTTAGTCCTATAATTCTAATATCGGGAATTGGTGTTATGGCTGTTGGTTTGATAGTACTTTTTATATACCTGTCAAGAATGATGGGACTCAGAAAGTTTAGAATAGTATGGTTTAGGATGATAAGATAGAAAGCTAAAATCAATCATCACCAAAATAAAAATCAAACGATTAAAAGTTCGGCTATAAGATTATAATCTATACCACAGAACATGGGAGAAGATACAAGTCTCAAGAATGCATTAAAAGACTTCTGACGAATTTTGCAATCAATACAGCAGGAACAAAAAAAATTTCTTTATTTTCAATATTTCTTTTACCTGTATAATTCTACTTTACAAGTATCTCATGAAAATATTCTATGGCAGATAGTTATAAACATCACTTTATTTTTCCTAAAATTACACTACGAATATACGGCATAATGATATAAAATTATTTCCATAAATATTTTTTTACCCAGGAAGCCGGGTCATGGAAAAAGAAGAATATAAAAATAACAAGGGAAGTAACAAAAAAGCTAACGATAAAGAAATCCCCGATAGAAATGCTGCTGATAAAAGACCTGATACTTCCCCTGACATACTTGAAAACCTCCTTAATATAGATGTGGAAAAAGTAGAAGATCCCGAAGGTACCATAAATGCCATAAGGGATGAACTGGCAAGGCACAATTATTATTACTATATAAAAGACAATCCAATAATAAGCGATGCGCAGTATGACAGACTTTTGCGAAACCTTGAAGCGCTTGAGAAAAAATATCCCGGGCTTGTAACCCCTAACTCTCCCACTCAGCGAATAGGAGCGCCTCTTGAGGGCGGCTTCAATAAAGTGGAACATGGGGAAATGATGCTCAGCCTTCAGGATGCTTTTAGTTACCAGGAACTGAAGGACTTTCTTACAAGGGTATACAAGGACCTGGGTAGAAACGAAGAAGAGGTGGAGTTTGTTTGCGAGCTTAAAATAGACGGTTCTGCAGTTTCGCTTGTTTACGAAAACGGAATATTTGTAAGAGGCGCCACCAGGGGTGACGGTATATTTGGTGAGGATATAACCTCCAATTTAAAGACCATAAGGGCAATCCCACTAAAGCTTTTCCAAAAACCGGGTTTGGAGATCCCTTCAAGACTTGAAGTAAGAGGAGAGGTATATCTTGCAAAGGATGAATTCAAAAGGATAAATACGGAAAGAGAAGAGGAAGAGTTGCCGACTTTTGCCAATCCCAGAAATGCCGCTGCGGGTTCACTCAGGCAAATAGATCCCAGAAATACCGCAAAAAGAAGACTTAATGTATTTATTTATGGAGTCATTGTTACTTCCGGGCTTAATATTTCGAGCCATCATGAGATGCTTGATTATCTGTCTGAAATGGGGCTCAAGGTTAATCCTAATATAAAAAAAGTAATCGGGTTCGAAGAGATAAAAAAGTATCTGGAGAGCTGGGAAGAGAAGCGTAAGGGTCTGCCTTATGAAACGGACGGAGTGGTTATAAAAATTGATAAATATTCCTATCAGCAGAAGCTGGGGCAGACCTCCAGGAACCCAAGGTGGGCTGTTGCATATAAATTTCCTCCGGAAGAGGAAGTCACCCGCATTATTGACATAAGAGTTAACGTTGGAAGAACGGGGACCCTTACTCCAGTAGCGGTACTTGATCCGGTAAAGGTGGCGGGTTCCACCATTTCCAATGCGACCCTTCATAATGAGGATGAGGTAAAGAGGAAAGAAGTAATGATAGGTGATTGGGTGGTAATACACAAGGCAGGAGATGTGATACCTGAAATCGTAAAGGTCATAAAAGAAAGAAGAGACGGAAACCAGAAAAAGTTCAGGATGCCTGATAGGTGTCCTGCATGCGGGTCAGATATTGTAAGGACCGAAGCGGAAGTGGCACTGCGATGTACCTCGATGGCCTGTCCTGCACAGCAATTTGAAAGGATAGTCCACTTTGCGGGGGTAATGGATATAGAAGGGCTGGGACCGGCTATTGTGGAAAAACTTTTGAATAAAAAGCTTATCAGGGACGCATCGGATATTTATTATTTGAAATATGATGACATATTCTCTCTTGAAAATTTCAAAGAAAAATCTACTTCCAATCTCCTTAAAGCCATAGAAAAAAGTAAACAAATGCCTCTCTCGAGACTGCTTTTTGCAATGGGGATAAGGCATGTCGGTTATCATACGGCTGATATACTTACAAAAGTATTTCCTGATCTTGACAGCTTGGTGAATGCCGGATTTGAAGAGGTAGAAGAAATAAAAGAAATAGGGCCAAAAATTGCAGAAAGTGTCGTTAATTTTTTCAGGCAGGAGCAAAACCTTAAAGTGATCGAGAAATTAAGAAAAGCAGGGGTCAATTTTGGCTCTGCACAAAAAAAGATTTCGGAAAAGGAAGCTTTTGCCGGAAAGACTTTTGTCCTTACGGGAAAGCTCGACGATTTCTCAAGGGAAAAGGCCGGAGAGATTATTGAAAGCTTCGGGGGCAGGGTGACTTCAAGTGTGAGCAGAAGTACCGATATGGTTCTTGCGGGTAAAGATCCGGGAAGTAAACGGGACGATGCCGTGAAGTTAAATATAAAGATCATAACCGAAGAAGATTTTAAAAAAATGATAAAAGATTGAGTTTAGTGTGGTGAAGAATATGGATAGCGATAGGCCAGGGCAAAGAGAAAGGCAGAGAGAAGGGGAAAGAG
>DATBWS010000001.1:0-26610 GCA_036514675.1 Candidatus Hydromicrobium sp. | reverse complement strand
ATCAATAAATATAATAAAAGTATTATTCTGCGTTCCGGCTAACATAAATGCCTGCTCATCTTCTCCCCTGGAAGCCAATAATATGGTACCCTGTCCTTCACTTCCAGCTGCTTCTCCTTTAGCCTGCAATTCCTCTATTTCCCATCCTTTACTACGTAGTGAATCATAATATTCCAGAACCTTCATTTCGTTATCCGCAGTAGAGTATATGGTGGCTCCAAATTCCTGCTCCTTAATATCGTCGGGCAGGTTTTCCAAAACCGAAAGATCTTCTTCTGATAGAGACACGCCATATCGTTTTATTAACTCCATGATCCTATTCATATCACCTTCGACCTGTGCCAGAACCATTGAACCAGGATAAATCAACTCTTCAACCACAAGGCTCTCATCGATTTCCTTTCCGGTTTTGATTTCAAACCCGGTAAGTCTTTCAATAAGCGAAAACAGAGGGCATATGCAGCCTGTACTGATAACAGCTAGTACTAAAAATAAAAAAATTACCGTTAAAAATAATTTTAACCTTGAATTACTTTTTTTTATAATCATAGACCTCCTCCTTTTGGGTATTTCTATTTTATATTTATCTTACATAGATTCTCGGAATCCTTTTTTTAAACATACATACGACTTCATAGTTTATGGTACCCATTAACTTTGCAATATCTTCTGCAGTTATTTTCTGCCCTCCGGATTCACCCATCAGGATTACCTCATCGCCAACACCGATATTATTTTCCCTTGCAATATCGGTAATATCTATCATAAATTGATCCATGGTAATATTTCCCACCACAGGCGCAGGCTTTCCGTTAATTAAAACCATAGCTTTGTTAGCCAGCAGTCTTGAATACCCGTCCGCATAACCTACCGGTATGGTAGCGATTATACTATCTCTTCCTGTTTTAAAAGTGCCGCAATAGGAAATAGGTTCACCCCCGGGAACGTTTTTTATAAAAGTTATTCTTGTCTTAAGGCTGAACACAGGTTTTAAATTAGATACTGCACCGCTTGCTTCCGGATCAAGCCAGTTATTGTAATCTTCGTCATAAGGATTCAGCCCATACATCGAAATCCCGGTTCTAACCATATCCAGGTGCATGTTTCTGTGTTTAAAAAATGCTGCGCTGTTGGCACAATGAAAAAATCTTACAGCTATCTCGCGATCTCTTACCTGTTTAATAATTTCATTGAACCTTCCCCATTGCTGTTCCGTATAAGAGTTCTCCCTGCCGCCGGCGCAGGAAAAATGAGTGGAAATGCTTTCCAATCTCAAATCAGGCAGTGCAGTTATTTTTAAAATCTGACTGACAGCATCTCTGTAATTTATTCCTATGCTGTTCATTCCCGTATCTATATTTATATTTATAGTTATTCCTCTGCCAATTCTCCCGCACTGCCCAGAAACAAATCGTGCCGATTCATATGAATTTATTCCCTGAATCAAATCATATCTTACAGCATCTTCAACGGCTTCGGGGGGACTTTCACCTAAAACATAAATAGGTGCGGTAATTCCTGACTTTCTTAATTCTACCCCTTCTTCTACTATTACCACTCCCAGCGCATACGCGCCGCTTTTTATGGCCTGCCTTGAAACTTCCACTGATCCATGACCATAGGCATCTGCCTTCACCACCGCCATTATTTTTATGTCTTTGGAAGCGGCAAATGATTTGATTATTTCAAGGTTATGACTGAGGTGAGCCAGATTTATTTCAGCCCATGCAAATCTTTTATTTATTATCTGGTTTTTCTGCATTTAATTTGAATTAAAATAAATATGTTTTCAAATCATTGATTTAACTATATCCGCTCTGGTAATTATACCTACCAGATCACCGTTATTATCCAGGACAGGAACTCTATTCACATTGTTTCTTATCATTATATTTGCAACTTCATTGACCGTTGTATCCTCCCTGACTGTTCTGACTTTACCGGTCATAATATCCTCTACTTTTGTCCCTAAATATTTCTTAAGATTTCTCTTGAATTTATTCAGGCTCTCAAGATAGATAATACTGTCCAGTAACTTAAAATACCTTGGAAAATGAAGATCGGCATCCTTTACAATTAAATCTCCCTCGGTAGCAATCCCCACCAGTTTACCATTATCATCTACTACGGGCACGCCACTTATTTTATTTTTTAAAAGCAATTCTGAAAGTTTTCCTACTAAAGCATTTTTGTTTATGGTAATAACTTTCTTTACCATAATATCTTTTGCTAAAAGCTCTGACATTCTAAGCTCCTATCATTTATATTAATATTGTTAATATTAAATATCATTAATATTTAATCTTCTCTATTTCTAAAAAAACTCTCTTAATACCCTCTAAAAGATCCGTTGCAATGAGTGAGGTCCTGCTGGTTTCTTTTACCATAATATCTGCTGCCAGTCCATGGATATAAACTCCGCATACTGCACTTTCCATCAGTCCCATTCCCTGACAGAGCAGCGAACCAATAATACCAGTCAGTATATCACCGGTACCTGCTGATGCCAGACCCCAGTTTCCGGTAGGATTAATAAAGGTGGTATTTTTGTAATCAGAAATTACGGTTCTGGCTCCTTTAAGCACGGATATTAATTTATATTTTTTAGCGGTTTCCATGTTTATCTTAATCCTGTCTTCTAAAGGAATCCTATCCACACCCATTATTGATGACATCTCTCCGGCGTGAGGTGTTATTACAACGTTTGTCAGGTCAAAATTTTCTATACTCCCGGCATCCTTTTTCTCAACATTTCCTTGCCGGTAAAGGGCAGAAAGACCATCAGCGTCCAGTACTAACGGTTTTCTTATTTTCTTAAGCAGTTCCTTTACCAGGCATATGGTGTCAGGATTTCTTGAGAGCCCAGGGCCCACTGCCAGGGCATCAAATCTATCACTTAACTCCAATATTTTATTTAGACTATTTAAATGTAAAGAAATATCTTCCGTCTGTTCGACCGGATAAGTAATTACTTCTGTTAATTTCTCCTCGAAAATATCATTTAATTCCCGGGGGCAGACAAGTGCCACCAGCCCGGCTCCGGATCTTAAGGCACCCATACAGGTCATTGAAGCAGCTCCGGTAAATCCAATTGAACCTGCTATTACCAGCAAATTTCCCACCTTATGTTTATATGTCCATGATTCTTTCAGGGGGATATTTTCAGCCACCCATTGAAAATCAGGTTCAAAAATCTGTTCATACTGGCCGTAATATTTTTCCGGAATACCTATATCAATAATTTCAATCTCTCCTGTAAAATCTGCTCCTGGGTAATTTACCAGCCCTATTTTTTTACAGCCAAAAGTTATGGTTTTATCCGCTCTTATTGCTGTTCCTAAAACTCTTCCGTTGTCAGAATCAACACCGGAAGGAATATC
Organism: Candidatus Hydromicrobium sp.; assembly: GCA_036514675.1. GTDB lineage: Bacteria > Actinomycetota > Humimicrobiia > Humimicrobiales > Humimicrobiaceae > Hydromicrobium. The sequence continues at coordinate 23,230 of DATBWS010000001.1, read as the reverse complement.
GACAGAATAAATTTCCAGATCTTTATTTTTTTCACCGGCCAGATTTATAATTTCGATTACTTCCTTCGAGGGCCCGTGAATATCCTCACCGTGAAGGCCTGTCCCAAATATGGCATCTAAAATAAAATCAGCTTTTTTAAGTTCTTCTTCAAATAAAGAAAATATTTTATTATCTTTCAGATTTAAATAATATATATCATTACTTCTGCTTGCTTCGAGCCTTTTAAAATAAAATAAACTGTCAGGGCTGAATTTACTTATAGGGGATACATGAAATACAATTACCTTCATTCCGTAATCCAGCAAATCGTTAGCTGCCACCAGTCCATCTCCACCATTATTCCCGCTTCCGCAAACAACAAGACCGCGGGCGGCTCGCTTCATCTTCTTATTTTCAAAATCACTTATGATTTTCTTGGAAATACCGCTGCCGGCATTCTTCATAAGCCATTTTGAATCAATCCCCTTACTGATGGCCCTGGCATCAACCTCTGCTATTCTGCTGCCTTTTAAAATTCTATTTAATTTCATTTCTCTCTATTTTATATTCAATTTAACTTATGTTTAACTGGTTGACTTTAATTTAATAAAAATTATGTTGCTTCATGATTCTAATAAAAAATAACCGTTTCCTTTACAAATCATATAATCGCGACCGCATAGGCTACAGCAAAATTATGTGTTGCTGAAACCGATATTTTTATCTCTTTGATTCTGAACTGCTTGCTGAACTCGCGAGTCTTCCCGTATAACTTTATAAATGGAGCTCCGGTGTCCATATTTGCAAGTTCAATCTCATTTAAGGATATATTCCTGCTGACCCCTTCAGCCAGTGATTTGGCAACCGCTTCTTTTGCCGCAAAACGGGCTGCAAAGCTTTGATACCTGCCCTTATTTTTTTTATCGCAGTAATCTATTTCACTTTCGGTATAAACTCTGCGTAAGAATCCAGAATTATTTTGAATAGCAGACTTGATTCTTTTTACTTCTATTATATCGGTGCCAACTCCGAATATTTCCATAAATTCTCACTCCACTGTAACACTCTTTGCAAGATTTCTTGGTTGGTCCACATTTCTATTCAGATTTTTAGCTATATAATAAGAATATAATTGAATGGGGATAATGGTTAAGATAGCATATAATTCCTCCAGAGTTTCAGGTATCCGAAAAATATGATCAGAATATTTTTTTGTATTTTTATCTTTTTCAGTAATTATGGAAAATATGGTGGCTTTCCTTGCTTTTACTTCCTGAATGTTACTCAAGATCTTTTCATATACCGAATCAACAGGCATAATTCCTACCACCACTGTTTTTGAGTCCGTAAGAGCTATAGGACCATGCTTCATCTCACCGGCCGGATATCCTTCCGCATGGATATACGAAATTTCTTTAAGCTTTAAGGCACCTTCAAGCGCAGCCGGAAGACCGAATATCCTTCCTAAAAATAAAAAGCAGGCATGTTTATATGTCTCATCAGCAATCTTTTTTATCTCATCCGCTCTGTCCAATATACTATGTATCTTATCAGGTATAACTTTTAGCTCATCAATTATTTTCTGAAATTTATTTTTATCAATAAGCCCATTTACTCTGGCAAAATATAAAGCCATAAGATACATAACCATAATCTGAGCCGTAAAGGTCTTAGTAGCGCAAACACCTATTTCCGGACCGGCATGGGTATAGATTACAGAATTGGATTCTCTGGCTACGGTACTCCCCACTACATTGGTAATAGCCACTATTTTTGCCCCTTTGGATTTTGCTTCTCTGATTGCAGCCAGGGTATCAATAGTTTCTCCTGATTGGGTTATGGCTACAAATAAACAATTATCTTCAACCAGCGGGTCTCTATATCTATATTCTGAAGAAAAATCCACTTCAACCGGAATTCTCGCCCATTTCTCTATTACCTGTTTTCCGATTAAAGCTGCATGATACGATGTCCCACAGGCGATTATCTGAACCTTCTTTAGACTTTTAATCTGTTCTGGCGTCAGGTCAAGTTCGTCAAAATTCAACTTTCCATCTACTAGTCTGCCCCTCATCGTCTCTTTGACTCCATAAGGCTGCTCAAATATTTCCTTTAACATAAAATCTTCATAGCCACTTTTTTCAGCACTGATAATATCCCAGCTAACTTTAAAGGGTTCTCTCTCAACTAATTTCCCTTCCCTGCTAAAAATTTCTACCTTATCTCCGGTGAGTCTTACAGTCTCGAAATCATTAATCACTATAAAATTCCGGGTATGTTCCAGCACTGCAGGCATATCGGAAGCAAGGAAGTTACCATTCTTTGAAATTCCTACAACCAGAGGGCTGGTAATTCTTGCTCCAATAATTTCACCCGGCTGTCTGGTAGAAATTGCTACAATAGTCCCCGATCCTTTTATTTTCTTTATTACTTTCTGCATTGCTGAAAGCAAATCTCCATTGTAGTATTTATCTAACAGGTGAGGTAACACTTCGGTATCGGTTTGCGAAATAAATTTATGGCCTTCTTTTTTAAGTTCCTCCCTGAGTTCCGCGTAGTTTTCTATTATGCCATTGTGAACAACCGCAATACTGCCGCTGTCATCCAGATGCGGATGGGCGTTTACTTTAGTCGGTTCGCCATGGGTAGCCCATCTTGTATGTCCGATTCCACAATTTCCATCTATTTTTGAATCATTTACTTCTTTTTCCAATATTTTTATTTTTCCTGCTTCTTTAACCACATTTATTTCTAAATTTGTTGAACCTTCCACCTTTCCCGTATCGCCAGTTATTATGGCAATACCAGCTGAATCATAACCCCTATACTCCAATCGTTTGAGCCCGTTTATCAAAATGTCCTTGCATTTCTTATTCCCTACATATGCAACGATTCCACACATTAAAATCCTCCACAGTATTTATTATCAAATTTTGCTTAAGTCTAACTATAAGTTTAACTAATAAAAAAAGTTATACAATCCAAAACCGGTGATAATTGAATATTATAACAGAAGCTTTAAAAATAATGGATAAATTAAACAAGTCCGGCAGTTTGAAACAATTAAAAATTAATGAATGCAGAAACCTTTTAAAACCTGCTAATCAATATAATTATTCAAATAAATATACAATATTTATGCTTGCTGTAATTTCTATTTCCTGAGGCAGAATTGAAGGAGGTGTAACCCCTGCTGCCTCTTCGTCAACCTCTGCGGTTTTAAATGTCGAATAAAGCGGCCCGGGATATGACGTTCCGCTTTCAGATATATATAATATTCTGTCTATTTTCAGGCCCGTTGAATTTGCGATTGCGAGTGCCTTATTATCTGCATCTTTTGATGCCTCTGCCAGTGCATTATTTATAGCTGTCTTTTTTGAATCATCTGTAAGGTCAAAACCGATTGATGATATATCATTTGCGCCTGACTCGGTTGCAGTGGCTATTATTTCTCCAATTTTTTCCAGATCGGTTGTCCTTACCTCTACAGTGCTTGTAACCTGGTAAGCATAAATTCTTGGTGGTTTATTTTTTTGTGAATAGTTGTATAAAGGATTAAGGTTGAAACTGATTGTTTCTATGGTAAGATTTTCAGCATTTAACTTTTCTATTGCGGAAATTATTCTTTCAGAGATTTTGCTGTTTTCATCTACTGCATCCTGAGTTGTGGCCCTTTCCGTTATTACTGATATATCTATAAAAACTTCATCCGGAATAACCTTGACTGTGCCTGAACCCGTTACGGATATTGTATTCTGGATGTTCCCGGTTAAACTTTCACCTGCAGTACTGTATGGGGCGATTTCCCCATCCAGACACCCTGAAAGAATAGTTGCCGTGAGAACTAAAATTAATGAAACTATAAAAAACGAAAATATTTTTTTTATTTTATTTTTCATTATTTACCCTATTTCCATTTATAAATATAGATAACTCAGGGTGATTATATAACAAATCAGGTGATTTTTAAAACACGATCGTCGTACAATTATAAGTAGTGGTAAATTTTCTAATTAAAAATACTATAAATCATTACACTGCTTTATAACAGCAGATAACTGACTTACGACATCGTTTACTATATCCATGGTTTTTGCTTCCACCATTACTCTTATGACCGGTTCGGTACCGGAAGGCCTGAGCACGATCCTGCCCTCTTCACCCAGTACCTTTTCCATTTCGGCAATTTTCTCTTTAAGTATGCGGCTCATCATTACTTTACTCTTATCTTCCACTTTTATGTTTTCCAGCAGCTGCGGATATCTGGGAAAAATATCATAAATATCTGATATTTTACTTTTACCGGTAAGTACCACCTTTAAAAATTCCAGAGTGCTTATGAGACCATCCCCGGTAGGACTGATATCCTTAAATATTATATGTCCGGACTGTTCCCCACCAAGAGCACAGTCAGCTTCTATCATTTTCTCCAGAACATATCTGTCGCCAACCTTTGTTTTATATACCTTTATACCACTATCCTTCATTACATTATGAAATCCCATATTTGCCATGACTGTTGTCACAATGCAATTATTTCTTAAATTACCATTTTTATGCATATCCAGGGCACAAAAAGCTATTATACTATCACCATCCAGAATCCTGCCGCCGCTATCACAGGAAATAACTCTATCTCCATCACCATCATAGGAGAATCCGATATCAACCTTGTTTTCTAATACTATATTCTTCAATACTTCGGGATGGGTTGAACCGCAATTCTTATTGATGTTCTCCCCACTCAAGTCTGTATTAAAATCAAGAACTTTAGCTCCCAACTTCGTTAATGCTCTTGTAACTAAAGCACTGGATGATCCATTGGCACAGTCAACAGCAATTTTATAACCATTTAAATCTATATTAAAATATTTAAAAATATAATCGAGATAAATATCAACCGCATCATCCATAGCTTTGAATCTGCCTACTCCAACACCAACCGGCAGTGCATTTTCTATATCTGTATCAAGTATATAGTCTTCTATTGCCTTTTCCTGATAATCCGTTAGCTTTTGTCCACCTCTGCCGAAAAATTTAATCCCATTATCCCCCAGAGGATTATGGGAAGCAGAAATTACTACTCCACCATCCGCATTTAAAATTTTGGTAAGAAGCGCTACTGCAGGAGTGGTTATTATTCCTGCACGAAGTACATCATGTCCGGCGGAGAGAATCCCGGACATCAGTGCATTTTCAATAAAATCACCTGAAGGTCTTGGATCCCTTCCTATTAATATTTTCCCTCTTTTCCCTTCAGGAACCAGATATTTTGCTCCGGCTTTACCTACTTTTAAAGCCAGTTCTGCAGTTAATTCCTTGTTTGCTATTCCTCTTATGCCATCGGTACCAAATAGTTTCCTCAGATCTTCCATACTTTATCCTTCTATATAACTCTTCTTAACAAATGGGGAGGTCATACAGGACAACAGTCCAAAATAATCAAGATTAAAAGAAATTATTCCGCCTGCTTCCAAATTTAAAGAATCATCTCCGTGTCTTTTTAACCTATCTTCTCTTACTCCTAGAATGGTATGATCACTGCTTTGGTTTATGATGTATAAATCAGAACTGCAGCAATAAATATTTTTGCTGCTTACGTCCTGAAGTCCAAGAGCCAATATAACTTTATATACTTCACCATTTCTTTTCTTAACTTCTATTATTTCGGCTTCAAGAATAAAGCAATCCATAAATGCTCCTTTAATAGGCTTATAATTTACGGTATCATGTCCCAGGAGTATAGCTTCCCCTATTCTTACCTGATTAATCCCTTCAGGAATCGAACCTTCTTCTATAAAATTCCAGATACTTGAATTTCCGCCCGAAACGACCGGTATGCTTATTCCGGTAATTTTCATAACCTCTTCCCTTAAATCTATAAGCATTTTTAAACTTTCCGGAGCAGGACCATTTTTAATAACGCACCGTGCATTAGTCCCCAAACCGTATAACTCAATAGACTTGTAAGTATCTACTATCTGTTTGCAGAAATTCACTACCTCTCCCGGGAGCAGCCCTTCTCTCTGGTCATCTGTTTCCACCATAACTATTACGCGGTGCCTTATTTTTTTCTCCCGGCAGATTTTTTCTATTATTTCTACAGTTTTTAACTGGGTATTTAAGCTGATATCACAAATTTCAACTAAGTCTTCAACTTCGCCGGGCATAGGGCTTCTGAGCATTACAAGCTTTTGATTTTTCCCATAAAAATTTCTTAATTTCTTGAGATTTTCCAGCCGGCTGTCTCCAAATACGGTAATACCCGACTTTTTCATTGCCTCTGCAATTTTTACATCTCCTAATACACACTTGGTAACACCAACTACTGATATTCCAAGGCCAGCGCATCGTATATGAATAATCCCACTATTATAAGAAATTTTCTCCAGATATATTTTTAAGTAAGGATAACTCATTAAGAAAAGATAATTATCTTTTAGAGAACTGGGGTCTTTTCCTGGCTTTCTTGAGACCGTATTTTTTTCTTTCTTTAATCCTTGAATCCCGGGTTAAAAACCCTTCTCTTTTAAGTAACGGTCTATATTCTACATTAATTTCGAGCAGCGCTTTTGAAATACTATGACGCAATGCTCCTGCCTGACCTGATATTCCCCCTCCCGACAAATCTGCAATAACATCATATGCATTTTCGGTATTGGTGACCCTGAAAGGTTCTATAATAACTGTTACAAGAGACTCTCTTTTAAAATATTCCTTAAAGTCTCTTGAATTAACAGTAATTTTCCCTTCTCCGGGGAATAACCTTACTCTTGCTACGGATCTCTTTCTCTTGCCGGTCGAACTATAAACTACCTGTTTTGCCAAATTAATTCTCCTTTTTATAAATCAATTTTTTCAGGTTCCTGCGCATCATGCGGATTATTTTCACCCTTATATATCTTTAATTTCTTAAGTATTTTTTTCCCCAGAATATTATGCGGCAGCATTCCTTTTACCGCATTTCTTATAACAAACTCCGGTGATTTTTCCATCATTTTTTCCAGGCTGGTAACTTTTAGATTCCCTACATATCCGGAATGCCTGTAATAATTTTTATTTTTAAGCTTATTTCCGGTAACCTTTATCTTATCTGCATTTATGACTATCACAAAATCACCACAATCCAGATGCGGTGTAAAAGTCGGTTTATTCTTACCTCTTAAAATCTTGGCTATTTCTGTACATAAACGCCCCAGGTTTTTATCTTTCGCATCAACCAGAAACCACTTTCTTTTAATTTCTTCCTTTTTTAGATTAAATGTTTTGAGCCCTACTTTTACCATAGTTTCCTCCAGTTACCTAAAATATTCGACCCTTGTAAGAAAAAGGCCCTTTGCCGGAACTATTTCTCCCGCAAGTTTTCTATCTCTTTTTTTCAGAGCTTCGCTTATACTTGAGAGTTCTCTCTGCCCGCTCCCTATTTCAAGTACAGTTCCCACTATAATTCTAACCATATTATATAAAAAAGAATTCGCTGCCATTTTGAAAATTATTAAACTATCTTTAGTTTTTTCTATCGTAAACCTGTATATTTTTCTGACAGTATTTCCATTCAAACACTCCGTATTACAAAAAGATGCGAAATCTTTTACCCCTAAAAACATCCTGGCAGCTTTTTTCATCAATTTTATATTTAGTTCTCTGGTTATAAGGATACTGTACTTTTTCAAAAAAACACTTTGATACCCTTTATTTACCACAAAATAACTATACTCTCTTAAACTTGCATCCCTTCTGGCATCAAAAGAAGGAATGACCTTTTCAATTTTTTTAATAACTATATCATCCGGGAGCAAACTATTTATAGACCATAATATCCTGTAAATATCCAGATCTTTACCAGCTTTAAAATTAATTACCTGGTATTTTGCGTGAACCCCTGCATCAGTTCTTCCGGCATACTGAATATCTACTTCTTCACTTAAGACTTTTGAAAGAACCGCTACCAGCTCTGCCTGTATAGTATTAATTCCACCTGGCTGTATTTGAAATCCACTGTAGTTAGTTCCATCATATTCTACAACAGCCATGTAGTTGTTTATCATCTTGTGCCGTATAATTTACAATTTTCAAAGCAACATTAATTCCACTTTTATTTTACCAGCAGCTCCATTATTGCCAGCTCCGCGCCATCTCCGTATCTGTTCTTATATTTAACAATTCTGGTAAATCCACTGGATCTCTCATACATTCCTGGAGCTATTTCATTAAATAATTTCTGTACTGCTTTGGTATTACCCAATAATTTGATGCAGTTCCTCCTGGCAGCCAGGTTGTCCTTTTTAGCTATGGTTATAAGTTTATCCACAAAACTTCTTACATACTTGGCTTTTGCTACTGTAGTTTTAATTTTTCCATTTTCAAATAATGAAATGGTTAAATTTCTCATAATTGCTTTTTGGTTACTGCTGCTCCCACCTAATCTTCTACCTCTTTTAGGTATTACCATATTCTACTTCTCCCGATTGTTATTTTTGCTTAAAGGATAACCCCAGTTCTTTTATTTTATCTTTTACTTCCTGAATAGATTTCTGCCCAAAATTTCTAATGTCAAGAAGCTCATCCTCACTATATTCCAGAAGCTTTTCTACAGAATCAATTCCTTCTCTCTTAAGACAGTTGTATGCCCTTACCGAAAGTTCCAGTTCTTCTATAGAAGGATATACTTGTTTTTTATCTTCCTCTTCGATTTCTTCAAATATTGGTTCATCTTTGCTTTCTCTCTCGGACAAATCTATTAGAAGCGCCATATAATCATTAATAACTTTGGATGCCTGGCTCAAAGCATCTTCCGGCTTAATACTGCCATTAGTTTTTATACTTATAGAGAGCCTATCAAAGTTAGTCACTTGACCAACCCTTGTATTATCAACATTAAATTGAACCAGTCTTACCGGTGAAAATATAGTATCAATAGGTATTACTCCCAGAGGTTCTCCTTCTACTGCATTTTCTTCTGCATTTTTATAACCTTTATTTTTCTCTAGTCTAATTTCTGCATTTAATTTCCCTTTTTTGGTCAGGGTACAAACATATTCATCAGGATTTACTATCTCTACATCAGAGGAAAGTTTGATATCTGAAGCTTTTACAATCCCGGGACCTTTCTTTTCAAGTTTCAATAGTACCGGTTCATCGCTTTCCATTTTAAAAACAACTCCTTTAAGATTGGCAATAAATTCTATTATATCTTCTTTCATCCCTTCCAGAGTTGAAAACTCATGCATAATACCTTCTACTCTGATCCTTGTAATTCCCACACCTTCTATAGATGAAAGTAGAACTCTCCTGATCGAATTACCTAAAGTGTGCCCAAAACCTCTTTCTAATGGTTCAATAATAAATTCACCGAAAAAATCATCTTTATGCTTAATGCTCACATTGGGTTTATGCATTTTTAGCAATTTATATCTACCTCCTAAAGAAAAGAATATTCAAACGAATACTCAAGTTACTTAGAATAAAGCTCTACTATTACTTGTTCATTAACAGAAACTTTTATTTCATCCCGTTTAGGGTATCTTACGAGCTTTCCTTTTAGATTATCCAGATCAACTTCAAGCCATTCAGGCATGGTCAGGCTTCCCCCACTTTCTTTTGCTTCCATTATAGGAGTTATTTCCTTGCTGGATGGGGCAACCATTATTTCATCTCCCTCTTTTAACTGATATGAAGGCTTATCAACTTTTTTATCATTAACTTGAATATGCCCATGGTTGATCAACTGTCTGGCCTGTGCTCTGGAAGTAGCGAATCCCATCGTATAAACAATATTATCCAGTCTGGTTTCCAGAAGTTGGAGTAATATCTCTCCGGTTACCCCTCTTCTTTTTACTGCTTTTTTATAATAATTTCTAAATTGCCGCTCCAGTACCCCGTAATATCTCTTAGCTTTTTGTTTTTCTCTCAACTGAGCATAATATTCAGTTTCTATAAGTCTCCTCTTGGCCTTCTGACCTGGAACGTATGGTTTTTTTTCCAAAGCACATTTATCAGTAAAACATCTCTGTCCTTTTAAAAATAATTTTTCTCTTTCCCTCCTGCACAGCTTGCAGGCAGATACTTTAGCCATTGACATCTATAATAACTCCCTCACTTTAATTTTTTATACTCTTCTTCTCTTTGATTGTCTGCAGCCGTTATGAGGTACTGGAGTCACGTCAATTATATTCCCGATTTCCAGTCCGGCTGCCTGAAGAGATCTTACAGCAGTTTCCCTGCCGGACCCCACACCTTTTACTCTTACATCTACTTTGGTAACTCCATGCTCCTGTGCACTCCTCGCTACTGAATTTGCCGTTATTTGTGCAGCAAATGGAGTGCTTTTTCTGGAACCTTTAAAACCGTGCCCTCCGGCACTACCCCATGCAATAGTATTACCATTTAAGTCGGTTATGTTTACAATAGTATTATTAAAGGTAGATTGAACATGGGCAATCCCATAGGGTACATTTTTTCTTTCTTTGTTTTTTATTTTTCTTTTACCGCTGGTTTTTTTTACCAAATTTTCCTCCTGAAATTTTTACTTAAGCCTGACTTTTTTTTATACCAACGCTTCTCCTCTTACCTTTCCTTGTCCTGGCATTGGTATGAGTTCTCTGACCTCTAACCGGCAGTCCCCTTTTATGCCTGATTCCCTTATAAGAGTTTATCTCAATTAATCTTTTTATATTCTGGCTTATCTCTCTTCTAAGATCCCCCTCGATAGTGTAATTATTTTCTATATATTCCCTTATTTTTACTATTTCATCTTCGCTGATATCCTTAGCTTTTATATTCTTTCCAATATTTAATTTTTCCAGAATCGTCTCTGCTCTTGACCTGCCAATGCCGAAAATATAAGTCAAAGCTATACAGATATGTTTATCATTTGGTATGTCAATACCCGAAATTCTTACCAACTAAAAACCTCCTTAACCCTGTCTCTGTTTATGGCGGGGATTTTTACAAATAATAATAACTTTTCCTTCCCTTTTTATAACCTTGCAACTTTTACATATTTTTTTAACTGATGGTTTAACTTTCATTCTCATTCCTTCTTTCCATCATCTTCTTCCCATCTAATAAAACTTAAAATACAAATTTTAATCACCAATCACTTTTTTCTAAAAATAATCCTTCCCTTGCTTAAATCGTAAGGTGATATCTCAACTTTAACTTTATCACCAGGTAAAATTTTTATATAATGCATCCTCATTTTACCTGAAATATGCGCCAGTACCCTGTGACCATTATCAAGTTCCACTCTAAACATAGCATTTGGAAGTGCTTCTAAAATAGTCCCTTCAGCTTCTATTATGTCTTCCTTTTTAGAAATTTTTAAACCCCCGTGCTAATATTCTAATATAAAAATAGCGCAAATAAGTAGGTTATCAAAAAACCCCCGGTATGTCCATAAAATTTTCTTAAAACTTAATTAAGTTCTGGTTAATATTAAAGGACCATTTTCCCATACCGCTACCGTATCTTCAAAGTGACAGGAAAGCTTATTATCCCTGGTTACAACAGTCCACATATCACCCAATACTTCAACATCACTGCTGCCCTGGTTAAACATAGGCTCTATAGCTAAAACCATACCCTGTTTTAGAACCGGTCCCTGCCCGGGAGGTCCATAATTTAATATCTGGGGATCTTCATGCATCTCTCTACCGATGCCATGACCTACAAAATCTTTCACTACAGAGAACCCGTCTATTGCAGCCCTATTTTCAATCACGTTGGAAATATCCGATAATCTATTTCCAGAAATACACTTTTCTATGGCCATATCCAGTGCTTCCCTGGTAGCATTCCATAACCTTTCAGCAGTTTTACTTACGTTCCCCACTTTATAGGTACGTGCAGCATCCCCATAAAAACCGTTCATTTTTACTCCGACATCAATAGAGACTAGTTCCCCGTCCTTTACAATTCTCTTGCCTGGAATACCATGAACTACCTCTTCATTAATTGATATACAGACACTATTCGGAAAAGGCTTTTTACCAACCTTCCCCATATAACCCTTAAAAGCAGGAGTAGCCTTCTCATCTATTATAATCTCTTCCGCTATCCTGTCTATATAATCAGTAGCGATGCCAGGTTTTATAATCTCCTCTATTTTCAAAAAAACTTTAGCTACAATCTTACCAGCTTCACGCATTATTCTGATTTCATCTGCTGATTTGCATATTATCATAGAACTTTTAATATCCTTTTAGTTATTTCTTCCTCTTCCCCTGAACCATCAATATTTACCAGCAGTCCCTTACCAGCATAAAAATCAGTCAATGATTTGGTTTCTGATTCATATACTTCCAGCCTGTGCTTTATGACTTCTTTATTATCATCTTTTCTCTTTATCAAATCACCTTCACATTTTGGACACTTTTCAGAATTTATATGGTTATTATTAACACTGAATATACTTTTACAAACACTGCAGGTTCTTCTCTTGCTGAGCCTGTCAATAATCTCATTTTTATTAACAATAATATTTATTACTTTATCCAGTTTGATCCCCAGCTGATCCAGCATATCTGAGAACATTCTTGCCTGTTTTAAATTTCTTGGAAAACCATCCATTAAAAATCCATTTTTTAATTTACCACTGCTTATTTTATTCTTTATTATTTCTATTATTATTCCGTCCGGAACTAATTTTCCGCTCTCAACAAATTTGGCTGCTTTTTTTCCTAACTCAGACCCTCCTTTTATTTCATGTCTCAAAATATCTCCTGTCGAAACATGGGGCATATTAAATTTATTGGAAATTACTCTTGCCTGTGTCCCCTTTCCTGCACCAGGAGCTCCCAGTAGAATTATCCTCATTTCAAAAATCCTTCGTAATCCCTCATAGTAAGATGGGATTCAAGTTGCCTCATAGTATCTAATGCAACACCTACTGAAATAAGTATAGACGTTCCGCCAAATTTAAAAGGTATTCCCAAATAATCAATCAATATTTCTGGAAGAAGTGCAATTATTGCTAAAAATATAGCACCCGGTAATGTTATCCTGTTTAAAATATTGGTCAGGTAGTCTGCAGTATTTTTTCCAGGTCGCAGTCCGGGTATAAACCCTCCATATCTTCTTAAATTATCTGCAGTATCCAGAGGATTAAAGGTAATAGCAGTATAAAAGTAAGCAAATATAATAATAAATACAGTATAAGTAATGGCATAAATTGGATTAATTCTTCCCTCTATTGTTGGATTTAGCGCATTGGCAATTGACTGAATCCACCGGTTAGGTATAAATTGTGCAATTGTTGCAGGGAAAAGTACAATAGATACTGCCAGTATTATGGGCATTACTCCGGATTGATTAACTTTAAGTGGTATATAAGTACTCTGTCCGCCAAAAACTTTTCTTCCTACAATTCTTTTTGCATACTGTACCGGTATTTTCCTCTCACCTTGCTGGATAAGTATTACAGCCATAACTACAGCAATAAATAAAATTACAAAAATAGCCAGAAGGAAATAATTTGTACCCCGTAATCTAAATAAACTTATTAACTGACCTGGTATTCTGGAAATTATACTGGCAAATATTAAAAGGGAAATTCCATTTCCTATTCCATGAATATTTATCAATTCACCCAGCCACATTATTAATGTAGTTCCTGCAGTAAGTGTGGCTATAATTAATGTAACATGCATAAAATCAAAATCAGGTATGGCACCAAAATTTCTAAAGAAAAAAACCATTGCTATAGACTGCATAAGGGCCAATCCAACCGTCATATATCTTGCTATCTGATTTATTCTTCTCCTGCCTGTTTCTCCTTCCTTTGCCATCTGTTCCAATCTGGGAATTACTACCTGAAGAAGCTGCATTACAATAGTTGCAGTAATATAAGGCATAATACCAAGAGAAAACACAGCGAATTTCCCCAGCGCTCCTCCCGAAAATAAATCCATCATACCCATTATTCCGGTCTCAACTTGTTCCAGGATTTTAGCTGCGTCTACCCCCGGTATTGTAATGTTGGCACCAAATCTATAGAGAGCCAGAATACCAATAGTAAACAATATCTTATTTCTGACTTCTCTGATTCTAAAAGCATTTATAATAGCCCGGAACATTAAACTACCTCCGCTTTTCCGCCGGCTTTTTCAATTTTAGCTGCAGCATTCTTGCTAAAATGATTAGCTCTTATGGTTAATTTTTTTGTAAGTTCACCAGTACCCAAAATTCTTACAGGATTTGACTTTTTTATAATAAAACCATTCTTTTCTAAAAAATCATAATCGATAACGCTGTTTTCTTTAAACTTTTCCAACTGTCCTACGTTAATTAAATTATTTATTTTCTTCCTTGTATTTTTAAAACCTTTAAGATGCGGCAATCTCCTCTGCAGGGGCATCTGTCCACCCTCGAAACCCAATCTGGTTTTACCACCTGATCGGGAAAGCTGTCCTTTGGTGCCCCTACCACTGGTAGTTCCGTGTCCGGAACCGTTCCCTCTGCCTACTCTTTTTCTTTTCTTTTTAGACTTGGGAGAACCTAAATCACAAAGCTTCACCATTTTCTCCTTCCGATATTATCCGAATCCCTTATATTAATTAGCTTCCGGCTCTATTTTATGCGAACTCGTAATCTGATCCGCCGTTTTAAGCATCTTCAGGCCACTAATAGTTGCGTTAACTATATTTAAAGCATTAGCGCTTCCCAGTGATTTTGTAAGAATATTCTTTACACCGGCCAATTCCATTATTATTCTTACCGGGCCACCGGCAATTACTCCTTTACCATGAGAGGCCGGCTTCATAAAAACGTGACCGGCTCCAAACCGGCCATCGATTTGGTAGGGTATTGTTCCATCATTTAAAGGTACCCTGAACATATTTTTCTTTGCATTATTAATACCTTTCTGGATTGCAGTAGAAACCTCCTTGGCTTTACCAAAGCCAACTCCTACCATACCATTCATATTGCCTACCGCTACCAGGGCACTAAAACTAAATCTTCTACCGCCCTTAACCACTTTAGCCACTCTATTTATTTTTATAACCTTTTCAGTTAACTCTGAATCTTTGGAAAGATCAGCCACTAGATATCCTCCTTAAAAATAGGGTTAAAATTTCAGTCCACCTTTTCTTGCACCTTCAGCCAGAGCTTTTACTCTGCCATGATATTTATAACCACTTCTATCAAAAACTATTACATTTATATTTTTCTTTTTTGCCATTTTAGCCAGGGCTTCTCCGGTTTTAAAGCTTATATCTATTTTTCCTTTACCTTCATTTTTATTTTCAATATCCTTGCTTGATATGCTCATTAATGTTCTGCCAATGCTGTCATCTACCATCTGTCCGTAAATATATTTATTGCTGCGATAAACAGCAAGTCTCACGCGACTGGTGCTTCTTTTGATTTTAGATCTACTCCTTGCCTTTCTTCTCAGACTTTTATCTCTTTTTTCAATTTTACTCTTCATAAAATCTCCTGTAAGAATTTAAGTACCGCTGGTAATAGCTGCTTTGCCCACTTTTCTTCTTATAACTTCATCTTCGTATTTTATACCTTTGCCTTTATAAGGTTCCGGTTCTCTTATACCTCTGATCTTAGCAGCCATTTCTCCTACCACCTGCTTATCCACTCCTTTAACTACGATCGTAGTGTTATCAGGTACATCAAAGGATATCCCTTCAAGAGGATTTACAATTACCGGATTTGAATATCCTGCTAATATTTCCAGATTATTCTCTTTTTTACCTGCTCTGTAACCTACTCCAACTATTTTTAATGTTTTGCTAAAACCACTGCTTACACCAATAACCATATTATTTATCAGGCTTCTATAAAGACCAAACTTAGCTCTATTCTCATTACTGCTCGAAGCTGGAACAACTATTAACCTACCGCCTTCCATACTTAATTTGACAGCGGCACTATCAAACTTCTGAGAAAGCTCTCCTAATTTACCTTTTACGCTGATATTATCTTTATCTATTTTAATCTCTACATCCACCGGTATATTAATAGGTTTCTTTCCTATTCTGGACACTTTAAACTCACCTTTCTAATCACTCTCTTTCTACCATATAGAGCATATTACTTCTCCGCCAACCCTCTGTTTTTTAGCTCCCACGCCTGTAAGTACACCTTTTGGTGTGGATATTATAACTGTTCCCAAACCACCAAGAACCCGGGGTATTTCGTCCTTCCGTGCATAAACTCTGAGTCCCGGTTTGCTTATTCTTTTAAGACCGGCAATAGTACTTTTTTTATCTTTATTATATTTCAGATATATCTTAATTATGCCACCAATATTTTCATCTTTACGGATTTCATAACTTCTTATATACCCCTCTTCCTCCAATATTCTGGCTATTTCTGTTTTTAGCTTCGAATAAGGTATGCTGACACTATCCATCCTGGCAATACAGCCATTTCTTATTCTGGTTAACATATCTGAAATGGGATCGGTAATCGCTGACATAAATCCTCCTTTTACCAACTGGACTTGGTCAGTCCAGGAACTTTTCCTTCATGAGCCAATTCCCTAAGACAAATCCTGCACAATCCAAATTTCCTAAAATAACCTCTTGGCCTGCCACATCTAAAACATCTGTTATATTTTCTTGTTTTATATTTAGGTTCTCTTCTTTGTTTTTCTACAAGCGCTTTCTTTGCCAATAAATATCTCCTTTACTTGATAAACTTCTTTATTTTTTAAATGGAAATCCAAACTCCTCCAGTAGAAATAACGCTTCATCATCGCTTTCCGTACTGGTGGTAATAGTAATATTCATACCTTTTACACTTAAAATACTGTCATACTCAACTTCTGGAAAAATCAATTGTTCTTTTATTCCTATAGTATAATTTCCAGAACCGTCAAAACTTTTTTTAGATAAACCTCTGAAATCCCTGATTCTTGGGATTGCTATACTAAGCAGCCTATCCAGAAACTCGTACATTCTATTTCCCCTTAATGTAACCATACATCCTATCGGGTTTCCCTGTCTGAGTTTAAACCCGGCAATTGATTTTCGGGCCTTGGTTATGACAGGTTTCTGGCCTGTAATCACAGCTAAATCCCGGCTGGCGGATTCTAATTCTTTTATATTTTGAGTTGCAGAACCTATACCCATATTTAAAGTGATTTTATTTATTCCGGGTACTTCCATCACATTATTAAACTTACGCTCCTTTAGCATTTTAGGAATAAGTTCTTTTTTATATTTTTCTTTTAACCTCGGCTCCATCAATATCACCTCAAGTATTTATTCTTCAAATCTGCTGTTTACACTTCTTACATATTCTGACTTTTACACCGGAATCCCCGACTTCAAAGCCTACTCCCGCCAGTTTGCCACAATTGGGACAAACCAGTTTGACATTTGAAATTTTAATAGGTCCTTCTTTTTTAATTATCCCGCCAGGTTTGCTTTGATCCTTCTGTCTTACATGCTTATTTACTATATGAATACCCTCAACATATAATCTATTTTTAACGGATTCTATTCTAAGCACCTTTCCTGTTTTTCCTTTATCTTTTCCTTTTATTATCTCAACCTTATCATTTTTTTTTATTTTCAACACTTTAAATGCTCCCGTTACTAATAATTAAATTACCTCCGGTGAGAGGGAAATTATCTTCATGAAATTTTTGTCTCTAAGCTCTCTCGCTACCGGCCCGAATATTCTTGTCCCCCGCGGATTATTCTGGGCATCAATAATAACTGCTGCATTGTCATCAAATCTTATGTAGGAACCATCTGGCCTTCTGAATGCCTTTTTAGATCTTACCAGTACAGCTTTTACTACATCGCTTTTTTTTACCACTCCTCCCGGATTTGCATCCTTTACTGCAGCAATGAAAACATCACCAATGCGTGCATACCTTTTTCTTGTCCCTCCCAGAACTCTAATGCACCCAATTACTCTTGCACCGGTATTATCGGCTACTTTTACTCTACTACCAGACTGAATCATTTCTAAATCCTTCTTTACTCCGCTTTCCTGATTACTTCTACCAGTCTCCACCTTTTAGTTTTGCTAATAGGCCTTGTTTCAGAAACTTTTACTACATCGCCCAGTTTGCAACTACCTTCAGGATCATGTACCTTGAATTTTTTTATTTTCTTTAAAATCTTTTTATATAAAGGGTGTTTATAATGAGATTCTACAGCTACAACCACTGTTTTATCCATTTTGTCGCTCACTACTGTTCCCACTCTTATTTTTACTTTCCCTCTTTCCAAAAAAGCCCCCTCATTTATTTTTATTGACTTTATTAGTTTCTTCATTAGTCTTCATATCAAGTTCTTTCTCTTTAAGTAAAGTTTTTATTCTGGCAATATCCTTCCTTAAATTGCGTATCTTTACCGGATTATCCAATTGCCCGGTAGCTTTTTGAAACTTCAGATTAAAAAGACTCTTTTTTATATCCGCAAGTTTTGTTTCCAATTCCTCTTTGGTTTGTTCTTTTATTTCACTTACTTTCATTTCTCACTCAATTATTTATAGTTCTTCGTAAACGAATTTTGATTTTATAGATAATTTATTAGAAGCTAACCTAATTGCCTCTTTTGCAACCTCCATGCTGACACCTGAAATTTCAAATAATATTTTTCCTGGCTTAACTACAACCACCCAATTTTCCGGTACTCCTTTTCCTCCACCCATACGTGTTTCAGCCGGTTTCTTAGTCACCGGTTTATGAGGAAAAATATTTATCCACACTTTTCCTCCTCTTTTTATATACCTGGTAAGAGCTACTCTCGCTGCTTCAACCTGTCTGCTGCTCAGCCAGCCGGATTCCAGTGCCTGCAATCCATATTCTCCAAACGAAAGTTTGGTGCCGCCCTTAGCTCTACCTTTCATTCTACCTCTTTGCACTTTTCTATATTTTACCCGCTTGGGCATCAACATCGCTGCCATAAATATCTCCTAACCTTCAAACTTTTTCTTCTTGTTTATTCTCTTTTCCAAGTTTTTTTTCTTTCTTTATCTCTTCTTTATCCGGTATGATATCTCCCATGTATATCCAGACTTTAACTCCAATCTTACCAAAAGTTGTCTTTGCTTCTGCAAATCCATAATCGATATCTGCTCTAAGAGTATGCAATGGGACTCTTCCTTCCCTATACCATTCAGTCCTGGCCATCTCTGCTCCACCCAATCTTCCCGCACACTGGACTTTTATACCCTTTGCTCCTGCCTTCATACATAATGAAACAGCTTTTTTCATGGCTTTTCTAAAGCTGACTCTTCCCATTAATTGTGAGGCAATACTCTCTGCCACTAATTTTGCAACCAGTTCAGGCTTTTTAATTTCTATTATATTCAACTGTATGATGCTGCCCGTTTTTTTCTCTATCAAATCCCTGATATCATTAATGGTTACCCCTCTTCTTCCTATAACTATCCCCGGCTTGGAAGTATGCATATCTACTTTTACTTCTTCTTCTGTTCTTTCAATCTCGATTTTTGAAACTCCGGCATTCCCCAGCTGATCCTCGATTATATTCCTTATAATAATATCTTCCTTAAGAAGCCTGGCATAATCTTTTGAAGCAAACCATTTTGATTGCCACCCTTTATTAATTCCTATTCTAAGTCCATTGGGATTTACTTTCTGACCCATATCCTAAGCCTCCTCCTCTTTACCGTTAGATACAAAAACTGACAGATGCGCAGTCCTTTTTCTGATCCTGGTAGCTCTGCCCCTTGCTCTTGGCTTGAATCTTTTTAAAGTTGGCCCCTCATTTACCAATATTCTTGAAATAAACAAATCCTCCTCTTTCATTTTGTGGTTTTCGGTAGCATTAGTCACGGCACTTTGTATAGCTTTCTTTACCACAATCGCGGCTGTCTTGGGTGTTAAAGATAATATATCTACAGCATCTTCTATAGATTTTGACTTTATCATATCAACAACATATCTTATTTTTCTTGGCGACATTCTTATATACTTCTCAACGGCTTTGGCTTCCAAAATTCCGACCCCCTTAAGTAAACTGCTATATTATCTTTATTTTTTAACAGTAGCAACTTTTTCACTTTTCCCTTTATAAACATGCGGCCTTATAGATCTTGTTGGCGCAAATTCTCCCAACTTATGCCCAACCATAGATTCCGAAATAAAAATAGGAATATGTCTTCTTCCGTCATGTACAGCTATAGTATGTCCGACCATTTCCGGAAAAATTGTTGAACTTCTGGACCAGGTTTTTATAATTTTCTTTTCCCCTGATTCATTTAATCTATTTATTCTCTTTAATAACTTTTCCTCAACAAAAGGCCCTTTTTTTAAAGACCTTGACATTCTGATCCTCCTCTAAATGTAAAAATTAATCTGTTACTTATTCCTTCTTCTGATTATATATTTATCGGTATTACTATTCTTTTTTCTGGTCCTATAACCCAGTGTAGGCTTACCCCACGGGGTAACCGGATTTCTTCCGGAACTTTTATTCTTTCCTTCTCCTCCGCCGTGAGGATGGTCAACGGGATTCATTGCCGTTCCTCTGACCCCGGGTCTTACCCCCATCCATCTTTTTCTTCCTGCTTTCCCCAGTCGAATTATTTCATGGGTTGTATTTCCAATCTGGCCGATGCAGGCTCTGCAATTCAACCCAATTAGTCTTACCTCGCTAGAGGGAAGCTTTATATTGGCATATTTCCCTTCTTTTGCTAAAAGCTGAGCATATCCTCCTGCCGATCTAACCAATTCTGCTCCTTTACCTTCTTTGAGCTCTATATTATGAATTATCGTTCCAACCGGTATGTTCTTTAAAGGAAGAGCATTACCGACTTTGATATCGGCCTTTTCCCCTGATATTAAAATATCTCCAATTTTTAACTTAAGAGGAGCGATTATATAGCTTTTTTCGCCATCCCTGTAACTCAGGAGAGCAATCCTGGCATTTCTATTAGGATCATATTCAATTGCTTCTACTCTGGCTGGAATATTATCTTTTAATCTTTTAAAATCTATAATTCTATATAATCTTTTATGTCCTCCACCACTATGTCTCCTGGTAATTCTGCCGTTATTATTTCTCCCTGCATCTCTCTTTAAAGGTCTGGTCAGGGATTTTTCCGGTCTCTTTTTGGTTAAAACCGAAAAATCGGAAACCGTTGCAAACCTTCTCCCGGGAGTGGTGGGTTTATATTTTTTAATAGCCAACTTTACAACCTCCAAATTAAATCAGACTGATTCAAAAAAATCAATTTTATCTTTTTTACCCAGTGTAACCACAGCTCTTTTCTTACGGGAGCTGGTACCCAAAGATCTTCCGAGCCTTTTTGGCTTGGATTTAATATTTAGAGTACTTATTTTTAAAACCTTAACCTTAAATATTTCTTCTATTGCTCTTTTTATCTCACTTTTTTTTGCTCTAATATCAACAAAAAAAGAGTATCTTTTATTCTGAACCGCGGCATAACTTTTTTCTGATACAACCGGAGAAAGTATTATATCTCTAGGATCTTCCATTGCCCAACCTCTTAATAAAATCATTCAACGAGTTTTTGGTGAAAACTACATAATCCGCCACAAGAATAATATAAGCATTCAGACCTTTCGCGCTTTCAACCATAACATTGCCTATATTCCTGAAGGATTTTACTTCATTAATATTTAGACTATCAAAAACCATAAGTACTTTCCCCTTGTCCAGATTAAGTTTCTTTAGTATTTTTGCTGCCTTGCTGGTCTCCGGGTTTTTAAAACTTAATTCATCCAGAACTACAATTTTTTTATTTTTTAACTTCTCCGATAATGCCATTAACTTTGACTTCTTTATTACCTTTTTATTTAATTTAAAAGCATAATCCCTTGGCGTAGGCCCGAAAACCACTCCACCGCCCCTCCAAATCGGAGAACGATTGGACCCGGCCCGGGCATTTCCAGTACCTTTTTGTCTCCAGGGTTTCTTCCCTCCACCTCTTACTTCGCTTCTATCTTTGGTCTTATGTGTTCCGGATCTCATAGAAGCAAGATACCTTCTTACCTCCTGATACAGGATTTCAGAATTCATTTTTTGACCAGCTATTTCGCTGGGTATATTTATTTTTTCCAATTCTTTTCCGTCTGAATCAACTACATTCAAGCTAACCATTTCATTCTCCCTAAAAGCTGCAATTTACTGAACTTTCTTTATAAAAACCAAACTGCCCCTGGCACCCGGAACGCTTCCCTTAACTAAAATTAAATTCTCGTCTTCAATAATATCAACTATTTCTGATCCTGGAACAGTAACTCTACCGCCTCCCATTCTCCCTGGCATCTTCTTACCTTTTGCTATCCTTGAAGGAGTAGCACACATTCCTACCGAACCCGGTATCCTATGAGAGTGGGAGCCATGGCTCATTCTTCCCCTATGAAAGCCATGTCTTTTTATTACTCCGGCAAATCCTTTACCTTTACTCTTTCCGGTTATTTTTACTCTATCTCCTACTTTAAAAACTTTAAGGTCCAGATTATCTCCGGGTTTATACTCCCGGTCAAATTTATCAACTCTAATTTCCTTCAAGTACCTCTTCAAATCAACCTTATTCTTAACAAATTCACCCTGGTGCGGTTTAATCGCTTTCTTATCTTTAATTTTACCAAAACCTACTTTTAGAGCATTATATCCATCTTTTTCATTATCTTTAACCTGAACCACCACACATGGTTCGGCTTCGATAGCCGTAACATACAATGCATTACCATTTTCTTTAAATATCTGGATACACCCAATCTTTTTTCCATATATCGCATTTACCATTTTTATATCACTTCCTGGAAAGTACCTTATATTAAGACTTTATCTCTATACCAACTCCTGCAGGCAAACTGAGTCTCATCAGTAAATCTACTGTTTTAGGAGTAGGATCAATAATATCTATAAGTCTTTTATGAGTCCTTATCTCAAAATGCTCCCTCGAATCTTTATTCACATGGGGAGATCTTATAACACAATATACATTTTTCTTATTTGGTAATGGAATCGGGCCGGAAACCTTAGCACCGGAACTTTCAACAGTCTCCACTATTTTTTTTGCCGAACGATCAATAACTTCATGATCATAAGCTTTTAATTTAATTCTGATCTTCTGACTTAATTTACCTGCTGCCATCACTATTCCTCCCTGTTTCTAATTACCTTTCTTCTCTTTTCTTACTCCATTATCTTGCTGACACTGCCTGCACCTATGGTTCTTCCACCTTCACGGATAGCAAACCTCTGCCCTTCTTCCATGGCAATAGGAGATATAAGGTTTATCTCCATTTCTGTGTTATCTCCGGGCATTATCATC